>CAMJNS010000167.1 GCA_946407375.1 uncultured bacterium | reverse complement strand
GCTGACTTCTAATAATTAACTAAACACAAAATTAAGGTAATAAATAAAAACTCTTCGGTCGATAAATAGACCGGAGGGTTTTTATTATGCTTAAAAAAGTTTTTTCTGTTATAGCTGCAATTATTCTTTTAGCTACTCTTTTACCTTATACATATGGTGGTGACCCTGGAAGTGTCTATATTGGGGTAAGGGATTCGGAAAGATACTATCACAGATTGAAAAATCTGCGTAGAAACGATCCCGAAAATGCAGAAATAAGCTATAAAATAGCAAATTTTTATTATGCAAAAGATATGACAGATAAAGCTATAGAAGAATACAGAAGAACTATAAAACTTGATGAAAACCACAAGCAAGCAAAATGGTTTTTAAGCAAATGCCTTGTAACTAAAGGGCACTATGAAGAAGCTTTTTGGATAGTTAGAGACTTAATAGACAAAAACAAAAGAGAACCAGAACTCTATGAACAAGCTGGTGAAATATTAGTAAAAATGGGAGAACATGCAGCTTCTAGAGAATATTTTAATAAAGTTGATGAACTAAAATATGGAAAAATTGATGGTTCAAAACCTCTAGTAAGTTACACTTACCCCAATAAAGGCGCTTGGAGAAAAAGATATTATTAATTAGGAAACATCACAAGTATTCAAATCATTATTAAAACTTGTGATGTTTTTCTTTATTCAATTTTCTTTATTCAATTCTCTTTCTTAACACTATCATAATAAGCCTGTTGTCCAGAACAATAGAGACAAAGTTTTTCATCAGGACTATGTTTAGTGTAAGCTTCACCACATTTTTCACAAATACCACAATCTAAAATAGGTGGTTTTGAGGTATCTTTTATAACAACATCTTCAAGAGAAAAAATATTTCTACCACAATCAACAAATTCTTTTACAACTTGAGCATTTGAAATTTTTCTTTCTGGCCCAAAGTTCCTAACAGCTTCAGAACGTTCTCTTCTAAAAAACTTATAAAGTTCAGAGTATTTTTCTTTGTCTATTTTGTTTTGATCTACAAAAATACGAACTCCCTTACCACTTTTACGGTCATAGAGTGTCATAGCAAAACGGCCAATGGATTCTAATACTTTTAGATTACCATTACCAATAGTACAGCCTAGCATAAATTGAATGGCATCTGGCATACAAGCCCTTGTTTCAGTAATAGCACAGAGTTTTGGAACATCCCCTAAGCGTTCTTTAGCCTGATTAACCATTTCTACGGAAACAGCAATTCCAGGAGCTCTTTTAGTATGGAAAGCAATAACTTTTTCGACAAGCTGTAAAAATTCTTCGTCATTTAATTTTGGCATATAGATTTACCTTTAAAAACGTTAAATTATATGCTTTAAATTATACCAAAATTAACTATGTTTTTCCAAGGCAATACGAGCATTTCTTTTAACATCAATTGAAATATCGTTCGTAGCCATACGTTTAAGTGCCTCAGCAGCAGAATAATCTGGGATTTCAGCCAAAGCTTTAACAACAGCATATCTAACTTCAGTAGACATATCTCTTTCGCAACTGAGTATCAATTGTAAAGCTTCAAGATTGGCTATTTTCCCAAGAGAATTAATTGCAGCAACCCTAACCAATTCATTATCATCCTTTAATGCACCTTTAAGTAGCATTATAGATTCACGACTATTTACATAATTTCCTAAGGTATTAGCTGCCTTTCCTCTTATATTAGGACTTTCATCCAATAGTTTTATTCGTATTTTCTCAAATTCATTAGGCAAACCTGTCATTTCTTCAAGGGGCAAATCTTCATCATCAACTATATCATCAAAATAATTCTGTTCAATAGGTTCTGCAACTATTTCTGCATCATCAAAAGAAGGTTGATTACCAAAAACAGAAGAGGAATCATTAGAATAAGTTGTTTCATCTATGATTTCTTCCGTTGAAGGTTGTTGATTTTGATAATCATCTAACTCAACTATAATTTCTTCTTTTCTATTATTCAGTTCATCTAAATTTTCGTTATTAAAACCTCTATTGCCATCTTTTCTCGAGTTATCATTATAATTATCATCATCAGTTGATTTAAAGAATATTTCGCCAGAATAATCTTCAGGATTAATATTCAATACAGCTTCTTCTTTTCTTAAATTCTTAGCTTTTACAAAATCTGCTGTATCTTGAATTGTTTCTCGTCTAGAAGGTGGAACATCACCATTAGTCAAGCCACCATCAGTCTGAACTTTCGATACATTCGATTTGTTATTTTTATCAAAAGAATTGTTTCCAAGATTAAAATCAGTATTAAACTTAGTAATTTCAGAAAATACATCTGGAGCAACATTTTCTTTTGCTAATCTATATAGTTCTTTATCCAAACGTTTTGAAGCTTCTATTAGTTCTTCAATTAACTCTGGATTTTCCTGCCCCATTAAAGCCATAGAAGCTTTATAACAAATTTCTGAATCAGAATCTTCAAGATAGTTCTTTAATATTTCTATTGCTTGTGACTCAGGATTTTTATGAGTAAATCCAGCT
>CAMJNS010000166.1 GCA_946407375.1 uncultured bacterium | reverse complement strand
AGAAGGAGAAGTTGTTCTAACTCTTAATAGACTTTCATCTGTTGGAAGAATAATATCTTCTGTTCCAAGCAATGGATCATCATAAAAAGAACTTGAAGACTGTCTTGATACTAAAATATCTTCACTATCTTCTGCACCTATTGTTATAGCGAAAGCCTTTTTATTGCTTAATTCTGTTGGATTCAAACCAACTATGTATTGAATATTTGGAGAGAAATTAACCGTTAACCCTGCAACGACTACAGCGACCATACTCATTAATTTAATAAGTATATTTAATGAAGGTCCGGCTGTATCTTTAAAAGGATCACCAACAGTATCTCCGACAACAGCAGCTTTATGATTTTCAGAACCTTTGCCACCAAATTGTCCAGATTCAATATATTTCTTGGCATTATCCCAAGCTCCACCTGAATTAGACATCATAATAGCCAGAGCAAATCCTGTTCCCAAACCACCTACTAACATTCCGATAACACCAGCTACACCTAATAATAGACCAACTATAATAGGTATTATTATCGCTAGTAAGCTTGGAACAACCATTTCTCTTTGAGCACCGTGAGTAGATATTGCAACACAAGAAGCATAATCAGCTTTTGCTTCGCCTTTTAAGAGACCTGGAATTTCTTTAAACTGTCGTCTGACTTCTTCGACCATACTATGTGCTGCTCTACCAACAGCTTTCATTGTCAAAGCACAGAAAACAAAAACTAACATGGCACCAATAAAAATACCAACCAAAACAACAGGATTCATGAGATTAATATTGTAATAATTCATGAAATCATACATGGTTGCTTTTTCTATTGGAACACGACTTTCAGCTGTAGGATAAATAAAACTATCTATAGATTTGCTACTATATTTTGCAATTCTAAGTAACGCCATTCTTATTTCTTCAATATAAGCACCTATTAAGGCTAATGCAGTTAAAGCAGCAGAACCAATGGCAAACCCCTTACCTGTAGCAGCTGTCGTATTACCTAAAGAGTCTAAAGCATCAGTTTTCTTTCTGACTTCAGGAGGCATTCCAGACATTTGTGCATTTCCACCAGCATTATCAGCAATTGGACCATATGCATCTGTAGCCAAAGTTATGCCTAGAGTTGAAAGCATACCAACTGCAGCTATACCTATACCATAAAGCCCCATTGAGGGATTAGTAAATCCGTTTGCAAATCCATAAGCAAGAAGAATAGCCGCACATATAGTAATGACAGGTATTGCAGTAGAAAGCATACCAGTTGCTATTCCTTCAATAATAACAGTAGCAGAACCAGTAGTAGATTGTTCCGCAATATTAACAGTTGGTGGATAATCTTCTGAGGTATAATAGTTAGTTGCCCAACCTATTATTATCCCAGCCATCAAACCAACAACTATAGAACCGAATATTTCAAAATGACCAGGAAGAAGTGAATTAACTAATGCTATACTAGTTATAGCAGTAAAAAATGCAGCAAAATTAACTCCATAGTTTATTGATTCCATCAATTCTTTTTGAGTAGCTTCTTCTTTGGTTCTTATAGCGTAGGTTCCAAATATAGAGAAAACAATACCTACCCCAGCTATAGCCATTGGTAAAATTATTGAATTAAGCTGTAGTTTGAGTAAGTCTGGAGTATTGAAAGCTGCGGCACCTAGAGCCGCTGTTGCAAGAATAGAACCACAATAAGATTCATATAGGTCAGCACCCATCCCAGCTACATCGCCAACATTATCGCCAACATTGTCAGCAATACAAGCAGGATTTCTTGGATCATCTTCAGGGATTCCAGCTTCAGTTTTACCAACTAAATCTGCCCCAACATCAGCAGCTTTTGTAAAAATACCACCGCCAACTCTTGCAAACAACGCTTGAGAACTAGCTCCCATTCCAAATGTAAGCATTATTGTTGTTATTTCTGTATAATTATGAACAGCAAACATGCTAAACATGCCATCTTTAAAAAGATCTGGATTGTTCATAACCCAATTTAGAATCTTCCACCAAATAGAAATATCAAGAAGACCTAAGCCAACAACAACAAACCCCATAACAGCACCACTTCTAAAAGCAATTTGAAGTGCTGCATTTAAAGAGACATTCGCCGCTGCTGCAGTTCTATTGCTTGCGCTGGTTGCTGTTTTCATACCAAGATAACCAGACAAAGCAGAGAAAAAGCCACCGGTTAAAAAGGCTATTGGGGTCCATGCACTTTGCACTTCAAGCACATAAGCTAAAAATGCAAAGAATGCAAATGCTACTATAAAGAATAAGCCAACAACTTTATATTGTGCTATAAGATAGGATTTCGCACCTTCTTTAACATATCCCGCTATTTCCTGTGATTTTTCACTTCCAGGATCCGAACTCTTCATAGAAGCATAAAAATAATATGAATAAACCAGTGCCATTAAAGAGCCAACTGGAGCTAACCAAAACAGTTTTGTGGCGTCCACTTTTCCCTCCCTAACTAGAGTCTTTTTTTACAGTTATTGTTAGTATAATTCTTCATAATATATCACAAGCTTATTCAAGGCAACGATATTTTTCTTTTTGGAAGAAAAGAGATTAAAAATTTTTATAACCTTGTAAAAAACATATGAATTGTATTAGATTATTATACAAACAAATGGAGGTTGCACATATAATGGCACTAGATCTTAAAAAAATTATTCCACCAGAACCAAAAACACTTCTTGAATTAAATATTGACCCTGAAATTCTTACAA
>CAMJNS010000165.1 GCA_946407375.1 uncultured bacterium | reverse complement strand
ACCAAAACTTTGAGGGAAAACGATAACCAGCCTTTCTACTTTTTCTGGTCTTCTAAATTTAAAGCCTGCCTGGTCTGTCAATTCTTCAGCATTAATAGACTGAAAAATAGATAGAGAAAGAAATATTGTAGTAAATAGTAGTACCTTTATTTTCATGTATCTATTATATAATACTTTTTCTGTTTTAGTAATACAATTTTCATATTTATTTACTAAATAAAATATGTTTTACGAATGATACGATCTTTTCTTAATTTGAATATTTCTGCATTATGCATTTTATTTTAAATTTAGGTGTATTAATTAATAAATATTTAGTGCTACTTTACAAACTAAATCGGTTGATTATATTTAAAAAATGTGATATTTAGGATTAATAATAATACTTAATATTATTATTAATGCTTGTTATAGTTCTTTGTTGATAGTTAGTATCATCAATAGCTACAACAAATACCCAAAAATCTAACTAATAAATATTGAAAAATAGGAGAAAATATGAATAATATTTGTAAATTTGCGGCTTATTCAATGTTAGCTGCTACGTTGTTAGTTACACCTGTTTTTGCTCAGGAAGCAGAAGAAGTAGAAAATAACACTGAAAGTGAAAATGTTTATGTTATGCCTGAATTGTCTATAGATGCTGAACGTGCAACTTATCAGGCTCTTATTTCCCGACCTCAGGATGAAATTACTGCTGAGCAGATGGAAAGCATGCCGACTCACAACCCGGTAGAAATGATACGCTCTTATAATTCCTCTATTAGACTAGGCGATGGACTTGGCGGTGCAACTGTCGCACCAAGTATAAGAGGCTTGAGCAGCAGATATACAAATGTTACTGTTGACGGTATGACAATAAATACTCCTTGGAACTGGTCGTCTCCACTTTCTGGTTTCCCATTAAGCAGATTGTCAAAGATAACTCTATCTAATACAGGTTCTGCAATGGTAAATGGGCAAAACTCAGTTGCAGGCAGCGTGAATTTTGTTCTTCCCTCAGGCAAGGATTACAAAGGCTTCACACTAGGCTTTGAAACAGGTGGTGAAGGAACCAAGCACCTTGACGTGATGTATGGCTTTAACGATGGTGACAATCAACATTTAGTCGGTGTTTTTACTGATAAATACGATGGCACAAGACGTTTTACTGACGGTTCCTGGTATAAGAATTCCCGCGATAATACCATGCTTTACTATAAGGGACAGATTGCTCTTAGCCATGGCTGGTTGTTTAAAACCACTATAATGCATAATAAAGGAACCATAACGGCTGGTGATGCCTGGGGTGGCAATTTTGAAAGATTCGACCCATGGAGGCTTTCTCTTAGAAGTTATGCATTGTTTAAAGATTTCGGGAATGGGTCTAATTTTACTTTGAGATATGCCAGATACAATGACTATTCTCGCGATGTTTACTACACTGACGGAACTTTTACGACAGTTCAGCATCCTGGTCAAGAAGACGGTTATACCAATGTAAATATGAAAACTTGGGAAGCTTTGTATAATTTCAAAGCCAACAATAAAAACTATGTCAACATTGGTGTTGTTAATCAGAAAGTTACAGATAGTCATGATTCTCTTTCAAAAGATCATCAGAAAAAAGAGTTTAAAAATACTTCATTCTTTATTGCTGATTCTATAAAAGCCACTGATAAATTGAACATTCATTTGGTTGCTCGCTCTGATGAAGACTATGAAAGCGAAAGAGCAACTTCTTATTCTATTAATACAAATTATGATGTGAATGATAAATTCAATATTGGTGCTGGCTATAGCCATACTATTCAGATTCCGACTCTGCAAGACTTGTACAGAGGTAATTCTAGAAATGGGAACTGGAGGGGCATTGTCGGAAATCCGAATCTTGAAAATGAAAAATCTAACAGTTATGAAATCAGAATGGGTTATAAGATCAATGATAAATGGAATATTAATTTAGCTGGCTATCACTATAACATTGAAGATATGGTTGGGGTTAAGACGGCTGGCGAACTGGGCTTGGCTGGGCAAAACGGTTGGTTTAGAGATAAAAACGGCAATAATATTCCTTTTGCTAACAATACCGAAATTGCTACAAATATTCAAGAAGCAGAAATTCAGGGTTTTGAATTTGGTGCTAGGGGAAAGCTCAGCGATAGTTTTAACTTAGCTTTAAGCTATACCAATTTTAAGAAAGCTGAAGATAAAACAACAAAAGTTCGCTTGGAATCTGTTCCTGATTATAGGGCTACTATGGCTTTGGAATACTTCCATGAAAAGACAACTGCGGTTTTGTCGCTGTCTCATCAAGGCAAGACAAAAGCCAGACCTGGGAATAACGTAACTTGTTTGGATTCATCGACACTCTGCAATTTTTATATTAAACAGCAGTGCAACAAAGATTTCGCAGTTTATCTGAAAGTTGCCAACATCGGGAACAAGAAAGATGCTGTATTGTCACAATATGTTCTCGGCAATCATAATGCTAATGGCGCAAACGGCTACTTCTACGAAGACGGTCGTGTAGTCACTCTTGGCATGGAACTGAAATGTGACTAATCAAATCGCTAAAGCAATTAAAAAACGAGGTAATTCCTTTGAATTACCTCGTTTTTTGTTGTTATTGTTTTTTGTTGTTCTTATTGTCACTAATGTATGTCTGTGACAATTAATTATTGATAAAAATGACTAAGAAATACGAAAGCAGAGAAAAAACGACAAACAGGATGTTTGGAGTGCAAGCGAGCATCGTGATTCGTCTGCGAGTCGCAGATGAGAGGATTGTTTTTTGTTTTTGTAATGTTTATATGTTAA
>CAMJNS010000164.1 GCA_946407375.1 uncultured bacterium | reverse complement strand
CTTCTTCTCCTTCTTCTTTCCTTTTCCGCCTTCGGCTTTTCCTTCAACCGCAATATTAGGAGTCATAGTAACCATTGCGTCAGACTGAGCTTTAACTGTTTCTCCATTTTTTAAACCAAGTTTTGCAATACAATAAGAACCTTGAAATAATAATTCAATATCCATTAATTCATTCTCCTATAATAATGATAAAGGTATATTATTTTATTAAAATTTACCTGTCAATAGTAATTATGATTTAACATGGAAAACTTTAATCAGGGCAAACGTAAACTTTTTTCGTTTGTAGTCTATATTTACAATACGTCATTGAAAGTGGGTGTATGAATAATTTTTTTCTTGCCCAAATTAGATTATATTAATTGTCTACACATTTGTCATAATAAGTATAGCGTATGGGCTTTAGCCCTGAAAGCTATACGTTTATGACAATATGTAGACTATTAATTTAGATTCTCCGAAAAGCTTTATTAATAAAGGGAAAAGTTTGCGTTTGCCCTGGAAAACTTTAATGCGTTTCTCCTGTATGATTTAATCCAGCAGGATCAGGGAATTTTGCTTGCAAAATCTAGCTAATTAAATAAATTCATGGATTATGGAAAATGAAATAATAAAAAAAATCTTTGTTACAGGTCATCGTAATCCGGACGTAGATAGCCTTGCTTCAGCAGTAGCCTTAGCTGAACTTCGCCGTCGTCAAGGGTATTCAAATATTCAAGCTATTTGTCCTGGCGTTTTACCTGAAAAGGGCAAATATTTATTTGAACGTTTTCATACCACACCTCCTCTCTCTAGAAATGATATTTACCTTAGAATCAGACATATAATGTCTAATGATGTACCTTACGTAAAAGCGGGTATTCCTTTATTAGATGCGGTTTCTTTGCTGAAATCCAGCGATCATATCAGACTTCCAATTGTAGATGAAAATAATAAATATCTTGGAATACTTAGCCCTTTAAATTTGCTTTCACATCTTCTTGGAATAGGCTATGATTCTGGAAGCAGTCTGACAGGCCGTACTATAAACAGTTCTATTGATTTAATTGCAAAGGTTATCAAAGCAGATATTTTAACTGGTGAAGATACTTCGAAAATACAAAAATTCAGAATTTATATAGCCACAATGGGAGTAGAAAGCTTCGATAGCCATATTCCTCTAAATGAACCAAATGAATTGGCTATAATAAGCGGAGACCGCTCTGACATACACTTAAGAGCTCTAGAAAACAAAATCAGACTTTTGATTATTACTGGAGAAAAGTCTGTTGAGCCTCTAATTCTGAATGCTGCAAAAATGCAAAATGTTGCAATACTTAAAACTAACTTGGATTCAGCCAAGGTTATAGGACGAATTAAATTTGCTATGCCCGTTGAAGATTTCGCTTTATCTGAATCTAAACTGGTTTTGCATCCACAAGATAGAGTCTCATTATTTTTCGATCAAATATTAAATACTCCTGGTGATGTGATTCCTGTTGTTGAAAGAGACAATGAATTAGTAGGGGTCGTATTAAAGAAAAGCATTTCTGAAGCTCCGCCCCACAGATTAATTCTTGTTGACCACAACGAAATGGACCAAAGTATTCCTGGAGCTGAAGAAATACCTATAATAGAAGTTGTTGACCACCACAGAATAGGTATGCAACCTACTATTTCTCCGATTAAGTTTACTGGTGACGTTGTTGGAAGCACTTGCACACTTATTGCTTCAATGTTTAAAAGTCTTGGTGAAAGCCTAACTGCTGATTTAGCTGGTATCCTGCTCGGTGGAATCGTTACCGATACTCTCAATTTAAAGTCACCGACCACTTCACCCTTAGACAAACGTATGCTAGAGTGGCTTGAAAAAATATCTGGAGTTTCTGGCACTTCATTAATGGAAGAGCTTTCGCATATAGATTCTCCACTTGCTTCAAGCTCGCCCGATGTCGTCATAAATTCAGACAGAAAGACTTATACGAATGGAAAATATAAGTTTTCTCTTTCTCAGGTGGAAGAATCAAATTTAGAACTTTTACATCAGCGCCAAGACGAATTAATAAAAGCTATGACAAAAATACAAACCGATGAAAGTTTGAATTTTATAGGTCTATTGGTAACTGACGCAGTAAGAGAAACCTCGGAAATGCTTATGATTGGAGCAAATGAAATCATTCACGATTTGCCCTATAAAGCAATCGGACCTAATTTATTCGACCTTCCTGATGTGTTAAGCCGAAAGAAACAGCTTTTACCACAGGTCTTGTTCATAACCACAGAACACAGCAGATGAATATGATTGTTCTAGACTCTCTCTAATATCACTGCTTTGGTAAGCTAGCTACGCGATACTTCCAATGAATGGTGGATATGCCGCCAAAGATAGCGGCGTACAAGCGAGCGACTGGATGTCTGCGAGTCGCTGAGCTGTCACAAAGTGACTGAGGGGGCTGCAATGCAAAGCATTGCGTTAGAGGGGCTGACTATCATACAGTAGTCAGTAAGTGGGATTTTTACTTAAACCTTGTTATTCACATAGCTTTCAGTTATGTCAGGCACTATCACAGCCAAGAAAGACAAAACCTTGTTATTCACATAGCTTTCAGTCGCATTTTGCCTTTTGCTGCAATCTTCAGCAATAACTATCACAATCATATTTTTAAACCAACTATTTCTCATTTTTATATTTTTTTTGATTTTGAGAAATAGATTTGTTATTGACTGTCATTTTTGATAAATCCTTGAGTTGACTAAGTTCTTCTAAATTGCTAAAATTTAGTTATGGGCAATCACGACATATCACATAAAGAGTTCTATTCG
>CAMJNS010000163.1 GCA_946407375.1 uncultured bacterium | reverse complement strand
TGCAAATTAAAAAAATGTACTATATATAAAGTTTTATGAAAGATAGATTACAAAATTTACAAATCTTTACAAAAAGTGTACACCCACCACTGATAAAAGTCGGGGAGGGGGGCTCTTGTAAAGATGATTTCAATAAGAATAGTAAAAAATTCTTTTATCTTTCGAATAAATGAAACCGTACATAACTAATGTACGGCTTTTTTATTTAGCAATATAAGTCACAAGATTTAAATAAAAGAACAGTCTTGTAACTTATAACTTTTAACTTAGAACTTCTAACTTCTAACTCAGAACTTAGAACTTATATCTTATATCTTACTATATAAACAAAGGAGTTTTTATTATGAGGAACAGTTTCAAAAATTCTTGGTTGACTATTTGTTTATTGGCTTCTGTAGCCATGATTGGTTGTGGCGGCGGAGGCGGTGGTGGAGGATCTAAAAATCCTACAAATCCAGTAGCTCCAACAAACAATTATTCAACTGAAATTACTGCAGCACAGTCGGCTGTAAGTTCAGTATTGGCTAATGCTAACGTTATTCTTGGCAAAGAAAATCCTGTTAATGCTTCTTCTAGAACTTCAATCAGCGGAAATGTTAATGCGTTAAACAATAATGAAATTGGTAATTCTGTAGTAAAAGCACTAGAAACCCCTAAACTGTTAAGAGCTGTTTTGGGTGCAGTCGGTGGAAATATAGATAGTGGTTTGTTTGTTGGTACAGGTAATGAGTATAATACGTATATGGAAGTTGCCTCATATTCAAACAATGTTTATGAAAGAACTCTTTACCTACCCGACTATTATTCTGATATTCCAACAAATGAAAATGAACCAAAAATGATTAAAATAGCTCATTATTTAATTGAAGGTTGTGAATGTAAACTAGATGGCACAACATTAAAAAGTTTTGCTTTTAATCCAAATGCCAAAATTACAATTGAAGAATTTTATGATAATGGTAATCTAAAGAATCTTTTTAAAGGAACAATTGATACAGACCTTAAGGCAACTTATGAAGTCGGCGAAGTAGAAAATTTAAGAGATACTTATATTGATGTTTATAATGGTAATAAAATACCTTTAGATGATTATTATGGTTATTGGGCATTTAAAGCCACCCAAAAAATCACTTCAAAAGTAACTTATACTTTAAATAAACCTATTGTTATTAAATTGGTTAATTCTTCAGGAAATCAGCATAGTTATAATCATTGGATGAATTGGGATAATAATGATAATCCTATTCATATAACAGAATTAAAAGAAGATAAATTTTCTTCAAATAATCTCAATATTACTATAAGCGGTATTTCAGGTACTATTACACCTCCTTCTAAAACTACTTTCTACGGTAATTCCATTAGTCGCCAACCTGAAACAGGGGAATGGGCTGATTATAAAGATATATATGGTGAAGAAAATCCTGATGATGAATTTGGTCTGACTTTTACTAGTGGTGAAAAAACAGTATACAATCTGAAATATGCAAGCACATGTGAAGTTTCAATAAATGGTGATATAACGAATAAACAAAGTTTTGGGTCAGATAATACAGGTGCTTATTGGGATAGCATTGAAACAACACCTACTGCAAATAGAAGTGGAAAAATTAATAACGTAAACGTTAAACTAAGAAATGTTTCTGGTGATTTAGACAAAATAATTGTTGGTGATGCAGAAGCCCATGTTGATGTTGGTGATTACACTTCAGATGAAATATTAATGATTGGGGACCAGGAAATTGCTTTCAATAAAGCAAAGATTGATATTACTGGTTTGAAATATGATTATAGATGGGAACCCTCAGTTGAAGAAGGATCTTATCAGCAAGTTGGCGAATGGTATTGGGAGTGGGTTGCAAATCCAGAATACGATAAACAATTTACTGAAATGAATAGAAAATGCTTTGGAAATGCAATAGTTCATCTTGATGCCGAAGAAAGCAAAAATTCTGTAACCATCAAAGCAGACTGTGATATTAATAAGCAAACTGCCACATTAAATCTTGTTAATAATGGTAATTATATTGTAAAAGATAAAACCAGTTCAGAAAAAGTTCTGGAATTCAACTTCAAGACAGTTGATGTAACTGCAACTAAAGTTGATATTATTGCTGACAACAAATGTGACGGAGCTATTTTAGAAGTAACAGGTGTTGAAAAAGATGGAAATAAATCTGTAAGAACTTACAATGTTGTAAAAGGTAAGCTTGTTCTTGATAAGAATTCTCAGAAAGACAAACAGGCTCCAGTTACAATTCCTGAAATAGAAGTTAAAGAAGAAATACAAGATTCTAGCTCTATCAACGAAGCATTTACTGAAGAAGTTAATACTGAATTGAAAAATGCTGCATCAACACCAACTGTTTCTAAAAGTGACAAAGAAATCTTAAAGATAATTGTACATAACGATGGAACAAGAGTTGCAACTTTTGAAAAGAAAAAATCTAACAGTAAAGAAAAAGATATTACTTCTAAGATAAGAACAACAAAAGAAAATGTAATTGCTGTTGTTTCTTTCTATGGAAATGATTTTACCTTTGTATTCTATATTGATATGGATAAGTCTACTCCAACAATTAAAGGTGGTATTTTTGAAGGTAAGAAAACAGGAAATATCGCTTGGGATTCTCCAGAAAGAATTGGTTACTTTGCTGGCGAAGGAAAAACTATGAGTGGTTTTGTTAATGGTTCTCAATTCAAAGATGTTCCATTGAACTAACTTAAAATAGTTTTCTAATCTAGGTATTATACCCCCGGCTTGGGTTTTCCAAGCCGGGGGTTCTGCTTTTAGAATTTACTAGACAGTTAAATAATAAATTTGAATTTATAAGGATTAGAGATTTGCTCAACTACTGTATACAGGGCAAACGCAAACTTTTTTAGCTAATAATCAGTGTTTAAAAGTAGCGTCCTTTATGGACGCAAAAATTAATAAGTATCTATACCT
>CAMJNS010000162.1 GCA_946407375.1 uncultured bacterium | reverse complement strand
TTTAGAAGGCAAAAATAAAGAAATTTTAGCTAATGAAGAAAGACGTAAAAAACGTCAACAAGAAGATGATGCCACTAGACTAATAAACGAAGGTAATAGTTATATTTCTCAAAAAGATTATTCAGCAGCTGCTGACCGATTTTCTAGAGCTATAAAAATTACTGGTGGTGATGCACAGACCTGGTTTCTTTCTGGCTATGCAAATCTTAAGTCTAATAGACGTAAAGAAGCCTACAATGCTTTAAGTCAATGTCTAAAAATAGACCCTAACCACGAAAGAGCACTTTTTCATATAGCTGGTCTTAGTTATGAATTTAATCATAGTGCTGAAGCAGAAAGCTATTCAAAAAGGCTTATTCAAGTTATTGAAAAAAAATTAGAAGAATATAAAGAGTTATTTTCAAGCCAAAAAAGCAAAGGTTTGAACGATAAAGCGTTAGAAACAACAAGAAAAATTACTGCTTTGCAGAATAATCTTGGTCAAGCTTGCAGTATGCACGGTATTTTAGCTCAAAACAGAAAAGCATACGCAGAAGCAATGCCATCCTTAGAAAAAGCCGCAAAACTTAATCAAAATAGTTCCGAAAACTGGTTCCGTCTAGGAAACTGCTATTTAAGTCTGAAAAGATACCATCAGGCAACAATTGCATTAGAACAAGCTGTTTCTATAAGAGAAAACAAGCTTAAAGCCATAACAGATAATGCGAATAAACTATTCGAATCTGGTAAAAGCGATGAAGCTGTTGATGCCGAATTACAAACAAGAAGACTGAAGGATGAAACTGCTCAGGCTCTCTACGCTTTGGCATTAACAAATGCAAAAAAAGGTGATAACAGAACAGCTTTACTTAATATAGACAAAGCTTTAAAACTAAAACCTGATTTCATTCAAGCTAGATACAATAGAGCTTTAATCTTAGCTCAGAAGAATGAACTAGATGATGCATTGGAAGAAATGCGTAATGTTCTTAAAGATTGCCCTCCAAACAGCAAACAAGCAAAGAATGCAATCAAAACTCTGACTATTATGATGGATCAAGTTGCTAGACGAGATTCAGTAACTACCTACACTCCACCCAAACCAACAAAAGTTGTAGAAACCAACAAATATGTTAAAGATATGATGGGTCTAGGTGGTAAAGCTGCTGAAGACGAATTAGCAGATGTATTCCCAAGATTAAGAGAAATATCTAAACTCGTTAATATGAGAAATTACGATGAAGCTGTCAGAAGATTGATTTATCTCAGAAGCAGTCATCCAGAAATAGCTGATATTCACGCCATTCTTGGTGAATGTTATATGGAATTAGATCGTCTAAGTGATGCTGAATCTAGTTTTTCTAAAGCAATAGAGCTATATCCAAATAATGAAGAAGCTTTAAATGGATTAGCATATATTTATGCGACAAGAGAAGACAAGTTAGATATTGCTCTTAAATACGCTAAAAAAGCTTTGGAAATTAATCCTGTAAAAGCAGAATTTCACCATACTTTAGGCTGGGTCCTTTTCAAATCTGGCGAAGTCAGAAATTCTATCCCTTCTTTCAAACGTGCCTTAGATTTAAATTCTAGATATGTATTGGCAAGATACAATCTCGGTCTTGCTTATTATTTAATAAAAGATTATAAACAGGCTTTAGAAGCTTTCGATGCAGTATTGGATATTAATCCAACTCACGATAAAGCTTTAATGTTCAAAGCAATAACTTTGGCTAAAACAGACAATGCTGAAGAAGCATTGGATACTTTAGAAAAGCTAAAGAAAAACACTATAGCCAATTCTGCTCTGAATAAAGTTGTTTCAAATCTCTATAACAAAATAAAACTAGCTCATTTCCGTCATACAGAATTGCCTGTTCCGGAAATTAAGTCACCCACAAAAATAGACAAACTTCTAGCAGAAGCCTATCAATACAGAAAAAGTGGACTTGTTACCAAAGCAAAAGAAATTTATCTTGAATGTCAGCGTATAGCCCCAGACCGCTATGAACCTTATGTAGCAATTGGTGAACTTTATGCCGAATCAGGTATGAATCTTCCAGCACTCTCTGCATTTGAAAAAGCCGCAAGACTTAAACCAGATGATTATGACCTAATTATGAATATAGGGCGAATGCATCAAAAATTAGGCAAAACCCAATTTGCAAAAGAATTCTTTGCGAGAGCTGAAGCTTTAAGATACAAAGAAGCTGAACCTAAATATTATCTTGGGTTAATTTGTTACGAATCAAAAGAGTTTGAAGAAGCTGAAAGCTATGCACTTGATGCTTTACGTGTAAATCCAAATTTCCTCAAAGCAATGGCTCTATGCGGTATGGCTAGAATCAGACTCAATAGGTTAAAACCTGCTAGAGACATTTATGAAAGTCTTTATGCAAAGGCTCCTACTGATTCTACTATTAAGCATCACGCAAGAAAGAAGATTTGGGAAATCACCAAAATGATGGCTCCTGCTCAATATCCTTCTGTTGAAGATGCTATGGAAGTTAAGGATCAGATAGTCAGAAGAATCAATGTTGACAACATCTCAGCTAATGATAAAGCCTCAGCAAATCAGTCTGCTTCTAGTGAAAAATATGGTTCAAATACCATGACTCCAGAAGATAAACAATGGGTAATGAAACAATTAGACAAATTCAGAGGTATGAAAGCCCCAAGACTTGCTAATGCTTTAAATGGTAAGAAAACCGATGAATCTCTTACTAGTCAAGAAAAGAAATGGGTTCTTAGCCAACAGAAAAATAATACTGTAAATAGCAAATATGCTTTGTCTGATGAATTAAAGGCTGAAAGCAAATATAGTATTAAAGCTACTGAGAAAAAGAAAGTCAGACAACCTGATCAAGCTGATACTATTATCAGTTCTGGTTTGGCAAATGCTGAAAAGGGACTTATCGCCAAAGCTATTGAAGATTTCAAAAAAGCTGTGGAAATATCTCCTACAAATACAGAAGCTCTTGTTAACTTAGGGTTCTTGAATACAACCCAAGGAAACTTCAAAGATGCTTTCGATGCCTACGCTAGATTGACTGTAACCGACCCAGAAGAACCTTTAGGTCATCTAGGTTTAGGAAATCTTTACTGGCTTGGCGGTCAAGCAGAAAAAGCAGTTGACCAGTGGAATTTTATAAAAGGCGAATACAGTATAGAACCAAATTTAAATATTCTTGCACTTAACGAAAAAGTTTGGAGC
>CAMJNS010000161.1 GCA_946407375.1 uncultured bacterium | reverse complement strand
CCGCTGTAAAAAGATTTAAACACACAGGGTTGCCTTATATTTCTGTAATGGCCGATCCTACAACCGGCGGAGTTTCAGCAAGTTTTGCAACACTTGGAGATATTAATATTGCTGAACCAGGTGCATTAGTTGGTTTTGCAGGTCCAAGAGTAATCGAACAAAC
This sequence comes from uncultured bacterium, assembly GCA_946407375.1. GTDB lineage: Bacteria > Muiribacteriota > Ozemobacteria > Ozemobacterales > Ozemobacteraceae > RUG334. Next base: position 3,087 of record CAMJNS010000161.1, on the reverse strand, counting down.
CATAAGACAAAAGCTTCCAAAAGGTTTTCAGCGTTCTCAGTTTTTATTAGAACACGGCATGATTGACGCAATAGTTAGTCGTTCTGATTTGAAAACCACATTAAGTAAACTTTTAAGATTGTTAGTCGCAGGTAGGAGAAAATAAATATGCCAAAGTATTTAGATTTTGAAAGTTTTGCTGGCGATGAACAATATTTAAATGAATTAAAAGCAGCTAAAGATAGTAGCGAAACTGATGAAGCAGAAAAAGAAGAGCTTCAAAGCTGGATAAACTCTGTAGAAACTAGAGTTATTAGTCGTAAAAAAGATATATACTCAAAACTAACTCCTTTCCAGGCAGTTCAGGTAGCCCGACACATAGAAAGACCATCTACAATAGATTACATCAAACTTCTTTGTGGTGATGACTTTTTTGAACTTCATGGTGATAGAGAATTTGGAGATGACAAAGCAATAGTTGGTGGTATTGGCAAAATTGGAGATTATTCTCTAATGATAATAGGGCACCAAAAAGGTCATGATACTGAAGAAAACATTAATAGAAATTTTGGTATGGCTCATCCTGAAGGATATAGAAAAGCCATACGTCTAATGCACATGGCCGAACATTTTAACCTACCAATAATTACCTTTATAGATACTCCCGGAGCTTTTCCTGGCATAGGAGCAGAAGAAAGAGGACAAAGCAATGCTATAGCTGAATCCTTAGCTGAAATGTCAGAAATTAGAGTTCCTATTATTTGTTTTGTTACTGGAGAAGGTGGAAGTGGTGGTGCACTTGCTCTTGGCTTAGGTGACAGAATTTATATGTTAGAATATTCTGTATATTCTGTCATATCTGCAGAAGGTTGCGCCGCTATACTTTGGGATGACCCATCCAAAGTTGAATTAGCAGCAGAAAGTTTAAAACTGCGTGCAAAAGATCTATTAGACGCTGGAGTAATAGACGGCATTCTTCCAGAGCCTTTAGGAGCCGCCCACAGAGATTATAATGCTGTTGCTGATGAAATTCGTAAATGTATTTTTAAAGAATTATCTTGTTTAAATAAAAATTCTGCCGATGAATTATTAATACAACGTTATAATAAATTCAGAGGAATGGGTAAATTTACCCTTCAAGGAGAATTGAATGCCTAAAAAGAAGGCAAAAACTGAAGATGTACCTTTAAAAGCAGATGAAAGCTTAACAAAGCTAGATTCTTCAGAAGATATTTCTTTAGAAGAAAAGTTTCAAGATTCTTTTCCTCACCAATCTGACGATATTGTAGATAACCAAGATGAGAGAGAGAAACTTAGAGAAGAATCAATATTTGATGATTCTGTTAAGCTTTATTTACAACAATTAACTAAGCTTTCTTTAGCAACTCATGATCAAGAAAAAGAATTCGCAAAAAGAATACTAGAAGGCGATCACGAAGCTAGAGAAGCATTAGTTACTGCAAATTTAAGATTAGTTGTAAGTATAGCAAAAAAATATACAAACAGAGGTCTTTTATTCTTAGACCTAATTCAAGAAGGTAATCTTGGTCTTTTGCGCTCCATAGAAAAATTTGATTACACTATGGGCTATAAGTTCTCTACTTATTCAACCTGGTGGATCAGACAGGCCATAACTCGTGCTATTGCAGAACAATCAAGAGTTATAAGAATACCTGTTCACATCATGGAACTAGTTAATAAAGTTCGTCGACAAATTAGTAGCTTTGTTCAACAAAATGGTAGAGAACCAACAACAGAAGAATTAGCAAATAAAACAGAATTACCTATCGATAAAATTAAAGAAATTCAAAAACTAACTCAAGAACCAGTTTCTCTAGAAGTTTCCGTAGGCGAAAAAGAAGATACTGTTTTAGAAAACTACATTTCTAATGAAGGTGCTGTTAGCCCTGAAGAAGCTGTTATAGATAATTTACTCAGAGACCAGATAGCTAAAACTCTAGAAACCTTAAGCGAAAGAGAACAAACTGTTATAAAACTAAGATTTGGTCTTGAAGATGGTATACCTAGAAGCCTAGAAGAAATAGGTAGAATTATGGGAGTAACCCGAGAACGTGTTCGCCAGATAGAAGAAAAATCTCTAAAGAAGCTTCGCACCAACTCTTCTCCCAAGCTTCGCGACTACTACAATAGATAATTCCTAGATATGATGAAATTATCAATCTGGTTCGTAGCTTTCATAGTTGATATTTGATTTCAACAAATCACTTACCATTGAAGATATAAAGTTTTTTGAAAATCATTAGTTTTAACTAAAGAATCTTTACATTCGACTAGTTCTATAAAAACTTATATTGCATTATTACAATTATCAGGCTATTTAAACATATAGTCTTTTTCTCTTCTCCATTTCTATTATTGCCTCTTTCTTGCTTAACCCCGTATATTATGCTAATCTTATAAAAGAGGTAAGCAAGATGGGCATATATGTTAATCCGAACAATGATGGTTTTAAACAGTCTTTAAATTCTAAGATTTATGTTGATAAGTCTGGAATGATTGAAATAACTAACTCTTTGCTTGATACACGGCAAAACTGTATGTGTATAAGCAGACCTAGACGCTTTGGTAAGTCAATGGGTATAGATTTGCTTATAGCCTATTACAGCAAAGGCTGTGATTCCAAAGAACTCTTTGCCAACTTAAATATAGCTAAAAGCCCTGATTTTGAAAAACACCTCAATAAATACAATGTAATCTGGTTAAATCTGCCATACTTTAAAGAAACTGGCAAAGGCATAGAATGCCTGTTGCCTACTATGATTAGTGAATTGAAACGAGAGCTTAAAGAAGAATTTTCTCGGATTATAGATACTGTTGAAAGGCCATTACAGCTAATTTTATCTGATATTTATAAGAAAACCGGTGAGAAATTCATCGTCTTAATAGACGAATGGGATTTCATTTTCAGAGAAAGTAAAAATACCGATTTACAAGAAGAATATGTAGATTTTTTGAGAGTTTTATTTAAAGACAGACCCTATGTTAAACTTGCCTACATTACAGGCATACTGCCAGTAAAGAAATACAATACTCAGTCAGCTTTGAATAATTTTGACGAGTATTCAATGATTGTTCCGGATAAATTAG
>CAMJNS010000160.1 GCA_946407375.1 uncultured bacterium | reverse complement strand
AAAAACATAATTATACCTCCAAAATTAAAGCTTATTATAAAATTATACCATAAAAAGGAATAAAGGCATAAAAAAATACGACCGAAGTCGTATTTTTTATAAAAATTATATTATTAATAAAAGTTATTAACTTGCTTCTTTTATTTTAACTATTTTCCCAATAGAACCATTCGGTTTACTAGTAGCTGATTCTGGAATGCAAATTAGTATAGCATTTATTAAATTAATGTTTACTTTAACTTTATATTTTTCTTCTAGTTCATTAATCTTGCGTTTTCTTTCTTCTTCAAGATTATTAATGAGCTTATCGATTTCTTCTTCTTTTTGGAAAAAGTATAAATGAAAGCTTACATTTTCTTTTTTCTGCAAAAGTTCAGCTTTTTGCTCATTAAGATAAGCATCAAAAACTTTCATATCTTCACGACATTTTTCAACACTTATCTTTCTGTATTTTTCAACTTCTTCTTGAATAGCTTCTTCAAGTTTTTGACAAGCAATCAAATATTTTTTTAATACTTCAGAACCAGGTTCTTCTAATTTTATTCTAGGGTCTGGTTGTTCTGAGTATTCGTTTAAGTCAAGAGTAAAAAGCTTATTGTTGACGGTTAAAGAAGAATCTACTTCATTTTCTACAACCGAGTAGAGCTTATCTTGCTTTTGATCACAAAGTATACTAACTTTGAAATTAAAAGCAACAGATGTCCTATAATGCATCTTGTCTGCAATAGATATAACTCCTGAAGATTCTGGTATTTCAGGTTGTTTTCCAACAAAAATTCTACTTACTTTAGGAGTATTTCCTAGCTTTTCAATTATTTTACGAAATAAAAAGGAACCTTCTCCAATCATTTCAACATCACGGTAAAGTTCAGCTTTTTCTTTGTTAAAAGTAAACTTTAGAACGTTGCCAGAATTAAAAAAGCTCTGCTCTTTTTCAGGAATTTGAGCAACCCATATGTTTTCTTCAGCTTCCTTACATTTAATACCTTGCATATTAAAGTAAGCTAAGACAAGCTGGCGGATATCATTCTCCATTGAATATTTCCTCCTGAGCTTTTGTAATTTCATTATGGGTTTGAAGAGCTTTTTCTAGTTTATTTCCTAATGTAAGGAATTTCTTCTTCATAGCATCTTGAGTTGGTGAGAGAGTAACAATATCAATAATAATCTGTTCAAGAGTTTTCTTAGATTGCATATTGCCAAGAATCATTTCTAGTTCACCAATGATTAATCTGAAAAGATTAATTTTCTTATCTAGAAGATCAAGAACATATGATTCAATAGTATCTTTAGCACTAAGATTTATGATATGAACATCATCATTCTGACCTAATCTATGAATACGACCAATTCTTTGTTCTATTCTCATTGGATTCCAAGGTAAATCAAAATTTACAAGGAATTTACAGAACTGCAGGTTACGACCTTCACCACCAGATTCAGTAGAAACAAGAATTTGTTTATTATTTCTGAAATCTTCGATGCATTTATCTTTTTCGCTTTGGGACATCTGTCCATTAAATACAGCAACAGAATAACCTGCGTCTTCTAGATTCTTAACTATATAATCCTGAGTTCCTCTAAATTGAGTAAATATGATAACTTTTTCTTTAACAGTTTTAACGATTTCCATAAGAACTTGGATCTTTTTAGACTGTTTAACATTCTTTGCCATTTCTAAAAGTTTTTGTAATGATTCATCGAAATCATCCTTATAGAAATTGCTAGCTATCATTTTTTCTAAAGCTTTTGTCAAAGCATAAGCTGAGCTACCCATAAGTTTTTGTAACAGGATAAGAGTTAATCTATTGATACCTCTAGGATTCTTGTGGGTTGGAAGTGTAAAGTATTTCTTACGGATAAAATCTGTAAGTTCACGATACAAAGCAGCTTCATCATCATTAAGATCTATGGAGTAGGTGTGAACGAAACGCTGTGGGAACTTAATAAGAGTATCAGCTCTACGATGTCTGATCATAATGTCAGAAAGCATTTCGCGAAGTTTTGCTGAGTTCTTTGGCAATCTTTTATCTCGTTCTGCTAAGAAATCATCTTTAAATTTCTGAACAGTGGATAAATAACCAGGTTTCAAAATTGATATAAGATTGAAAAGTTCAATCATATCATTTTGAATTGGTGTTGCTGTTAGCATTAGTAAATACTTAGTATTTATTGAATTTACAAATTGCCAGTTTTTGGTCTTTTTGTTTTTCAATTTATGAGCTTCATCAACAATTAGTAAATCATATTTTACTTTCTGAACGTTGCTCTGGTTTTTCTGACTTTTTGCAGTATCAAGAGAGGAAATGACCAAATCCGAATCTTCCCAATCTGTAATTTCTTGGTGATTTTTGAAATTGAGACCGAATTTTGTCTTTAATTCTTCTTGCCATTGAGTAATTAGAGAAGCAGGAGTCAAAATTAGAACTCTTTTTACCATTCCTCTTAACAAGTATTCTTTAAGGATAAGGCCTGCTTCTATTGTTTTTCCAAGACCAACTTCATCTGCTAATAATGCTCTCCCATTTAGTTTTTCTATTACTGCGTGGGCAGTTTGGAGCTGGTGTTCATAGGCACTTACACCAAAACAGCTTTTAAGAGCAATAAGTTCATTTGCATTAGTGCCACAGGCAACTTCGTGGCTCTTTTGAACTAGTTTTGTTTCTTCATATGGAGAGAAGTTGCAGTTAACTATGCTTCTAAGGACATCAAGGTTATGTTCACTATAGGTAATTGCTGAGTCTATATTAGAAGAAAACTTAAATTCTACTTCTTCTTCAATTTCTTCTGGAAGTTCAGTTTTACCATTATTCAATTTAAGTCTGTAAGTCTTTGAAACAAGATCTACTAATTCTATAGTGACAGTATCACCTTCTTTGACATGGTTTCTTTCCCACCATTCGTTGAAAGTAAGACAGACCATGTAGCCACGCATCTTCTGATATATAGCAGAATGTGTTATTTCATTGTCATCGATGAAAGTAATAGATACCAATTCACCTTTAAAAGGGAAAAGAGCTTTCATTTGAGGATTCATAAACAAATAACCTTGTTGAAAGGCTTTCCCTTTTATTTGAAAAGTAAAACTACCTTCTGTATGAGATTCACATTTTATTAAAGGAGCTTTTTCTGCTCTGGTTTTTAATAGAGAATTAGATTTCATATTCAATCGCCTCAACTTTTGCTTAATGGTCTAACTTCAACAATGATTTCTTCACCAACTCTTACAGCTGATGATTTTTCAATAAAATTCAAGTCAGCTATAACTCGTTCTTTTGAAGCTGTTCCATAGTAATTTTCAGAAATGGATTTGA
>CAMJNS010000159.1 GCA_946407375.1 uncultured bacterium | reverse complement strand
GTCGTGTTATATCTGGAAAAATAGGTTCTTATTCAGGCAAACTAGACTTTACTGTTATAGGTAACCCTGTTAACTCAGCAGCAAGATTTAAGGCAGAATCAAAAAATGGCACAGAAGAAACCGGAATAATCATATCTGGCACCACTGTTGGACTTATGAAAGGTAGAGCAATTGTTAAATTTTTAAGAAGGGTTGATATAAAAGGTAAACAACGTAAGTATAATATTTATGAACTTCTTGGAGTCAGGAAGTAGTTGTTAAAACTTGTTTAACCATTGAGTTAACATATTAAATTTAACTTAATTCAAAAGTTTTTACCCGTTTTATAATACTGGAGTGGCTGAAACGAAAAGAAAAAGATGATTGACAGTTTGCGGAAGAAATATTAAAGCAAGTCTAGTTTTTGTTCCTTTGAACAACCTAATATATCTAGGAATTACTTTGTTTTTTTGAAGTGAGAAAGTTGATATATTTAATTTTAAGATTCTTTATCTGTTATTGTATTTCAGACTAAAAGAGTAGGCTTTTACTAGTATTTTAGCTATAGGTTTGTTCCAGAATTTGCAGAACATATAATAATCTTCGTTTTGTCTGATATTTTTTTCTATTAGATTCGAAGTCTCTGAACTTTTATGTATTCTATGTTTCATCAAAACTTTATTTATATAAATAAAATCACCTATATAGTTACTAATAGTTGTCCAAGCCAGCCAATCTAAAGAACATTTTAATTTTGATGAAAAGTATGGCTCAATCAGATTTTTTTTAGAAAAACAAACAGATGGACAACATATTGGGGTACCGAAAGAAAGAATTAATCTACGAATAAACTTTGATTTTCTCAATAATTTAAGTTTAAAAGGTTTTTGCATCAGCCTCTTTATTTTTAAATTAAGTCCATTGATTGTTGTTGAAGATCCTCTCAATTCAGCATAATCAGAAAAAATTATCAGCGGTTTTGAAGAGTTATTAATTTCTCTTAAAATCGATTTTGTATAATTATTTAAGTAGATGTCGTCTTGATGGGCAAGAGTGCAATACTCTGTATTAACTTGTGAAATTGCAAAATTCCAATCTTCTGAAATTGAATTTTCGTCATCTTTTCTTTCTCTAATATATAAAGGCAAATTATACTTTAAGGCTAATTTTTCTATATGTAGATTAGGGGTAGAAGTACAAATAATACATTTACTTTTTATCGTTTGATACAAAACAGATTTAATACAATCTTCCAAATATTGGCTTTCTTTATATGCACAAATAGCAAATGTGTGATTTATCATTTGATGATTATATAAACTGAATTATAAGATGGGATTATTACTGATATTAACATTTGAGAGATGAGAGGATTAAAACTAAAAAAGGCTCGTGTTAACGAGCCTTTTTTGATCTAATTTTACTTTTCGGCGTGGTCAGCGAAGTATTTGAGCAAACCTGTTGTTGAAGAATCGTGACCGCTTAAATCAACCTGCTTGCCTTCGATGAGTTCGTTTTCTTCTTTGAGAATCTTCTTAGCAAGAACTTTACCCAATTCAACGCCCCATTGGTCGAAAGAGTTAACTCTCCAGATAATGCCCTGAACGAAAATCTTCATTTCATAAAGAGCAACTAGCATACCAAGATTATATGGAGTGAGCTTATCGATTAGTATAGAGTTGGTTGGGCGATTTCCCTTAAAAATCTTATGGGGAAGAAGCATTTCAGCGCGTTCACCAGTTATGCCGTCTTTAGCAAAGTCAGCTTTAACTTCTTCTGCATTTTTGCCTTTCATCAATGCTTCTGTCTGAGCAAAGAAGTTAGCCATAAGTTTTACATGATGGTCACCGACTTTATTGTGGCTGTTTACAAAACCTATAAAATCAGCAGGAATCAACTTAGTGCCCTGATGTATTAACTGATAGAAAGCGTGCTGGCCATTTGTGCCTGGTTCACCCCAAATAATAGGACCAGTCTGATAGGTAACCTGGTTGCCTTCTCTGTCAATGTATTTACCATTACTTTCCATGTCACCCTGCTGGAAGTATGCTGCAAATCTGTGTAGATACTGGTCATAAGGAAGAATTGCTACACTGTCGGCATTGAAGAAGTTGTTATACCAAATTCCTAATAGAGCCATAATTACAGGCATATTCTTTTCTAGAGGTGCAGTTCTGAAATGGTTATCCATAGCATGAGCACCGGCTAAGAGTTCTTCAAATCTGTCGAAACCTATAGACAAAGCTATTGAAAGACCTATTGCAGACCAGGAAGAATAGCGACCGCCAACCCAGTTCCAGAATTCAAACATATTTTGTGGGTCGATACCGAATTTTTCAACTTCTTCTTTGTTAGTAGAAAGAGCTACAAAGTGGAAAGCTACTGCTTTTTGGTCGCCGAGCTTCTTTAATAGCCATTCTCTAGCAGTATGAGCATTGGTCATGGTTTCCTGGGTTGTGAAAGTCTTGGAAGCAACAATGAACAAAGTTTCTTCTGGGTCGAGATGTTTTGTTGTTTCAACAAAGTCAGTTCCATCAACGTTAGATACGAAATAAACTTCTGGTCCATCAGCATAGTGTTTTAATGCTTCTGTAATCATGACGGGACCCAAATCAGAACCACCAATGCCAATATTTACAACGTTTTTTATCTTCTTGCCGGTAAAGCCTTTCCATTCACCAGAGCGAACTTTAGCACAAAAAGCTTTCATTTTAGCCAAAACAGCGTTTACATCAGGCATTACATCTTTGCCATCAACCATTACTGGTTTATTGCTTCTGTTTCTTAAAGCAGTATGTAAAACAGCTCTGCCTTCAGTCCAGTTGATTTTTTCGCCTGTAAACATTTTTTCTCTGGCTTCTTCAATACCAGAAGCCTTTGCTAAATCAACCAAAAGCTTCATTGTTTCTTCATTTATTCTATTTTTAGAATAATCTAAAAGCATATTTTCAAGTTTAAGACTGAATTTATTGAATCTTTCTGGGTCTTTGGCAAACATATCTCTCATCTGAGAGTCTTTGATTGTTTCATAATGCTTTTGCAGAGCCTGCCATTCAGCAGTCTGGGGGAGAGTCTTTCCAGCTTTCAACTGGTTGTCGATAGAACAATTCATCTTGATAGCCTCCAAGTTTTTAAAGGTTGATTTATTGTTTGGTGTATTTTGTGCAAATACGAGGGGATTATTAGACGTTATAAAAAGAGAAAACAAAAGAAGTAAAAAAGTATATTTGTTGTTTCTAATCATCGTTTCCTTCTATAAACTAATCTTTATTGAAATACATTATAACATATAGACTATAATAATTACCATATTTAACCTCAGGGCAAACGCAAACTTTTCCCTTTATTAATGAAGCTTTTTGGAGAATCTAAAT
>CAMJNS010000158.1 GCA_946407375.1 uncultured bacterium | reverse complement strand
TTCTTTTTTAGGAAGATCCATATTAGAAAAGTGAGTAACAGGTGAAGCTTCACTCAAGCCATATCCTTCAGAAATTATAGCTCCTGTTTTCTTTTCAAAAGCTTGCATACTAGCTAATGAAAGTGGGGCAGAACCAGATATAAGGACTTTCAATGAAGACAAATCGTAATTGTCTATATCTTTTTGAGTTATACAGGCATTAAAGATAGAAGGAGCTGAAGGCATTGCTGTAATGCGTTCATTTTGAATAGTTGCCAAAAAGCTTTTCGGACTGAATCTAGGCAATGGAGTCTGACTAGCTCCAATCATGGTTGGGAACAAAACAGAAACCATAAGACCATAACTATGGAAATATGGAAGAACACAGATAAATGCTTCCTGACCATCAAATAAATATTTTGTAAACATAGCAGCAACTTGCTGACAATTAGCAAGAGCATTGGCATGTGTAATCATGCAGCCCTTCGAAACGCCAGTAGTTCCACCTGTATACTGTAAAAAAGCCAAGTCTTTTTGTGGGTCTATAGTTTTGCAAGAATAGCCACGATTTCCTTTTAATAAATCATCCCAAGGGTGAATTCTTGGGTCTTCATATTTTTGTTCTTCTTCAGAAAGCTTTACAACAAAAACATCTGTTATTGATGTTTGATCTAATACAGCTTTAATTTTTGATAAAAGTAAATCACAGGTGATAACCATTGTGGATTCTGAATCTATAATCTGATGAAGTAGTTCACTTTCAGAATATAATGGATTCGTCATAACACAGGTACAACCACCTCTAGCAACACTCCAAATTGCTATTACTGTTTGAGGAGTGTTTGGAAGGAATATAAGAACTTTTTGCTGCTTTTCTAATCCGTACAAACGAAGATTCCCAGCAATTATTGATGTGAGATGCCCTAATTCATTATAAGTCATCTTAAAATCACCAATCTTAAATGCTAATTTGTCTGGAAATTTAGCAATAGCATCATTGAGTAAAGTTAGTAAACTACCGGGTTTTAATACTTCTTCTTTAACTAGGGGTACATTGTTTACGTCAGTCCAACGACCAGTCAGCATTAAAATGCCTCCAATTAATATATCAGAATGATTTATGTACACTATAATAATAGATAAAGCTTAATAGAGCAAGCTTGTTTTATCTTTTTTTATTTTTATAAAGTTCTATTTACAATTATTAAATCTGTTATAAAATGTGAAAAATGAAAAAGGAGAATGCTAAATGAAAAACAAACAAAACTGCTGTAATAAGAATAATAATAAATCTGTTTTTATATTCTTTTTACTTTTTGTTTCTATATTAATTGGAAATAGTCTTTATGCAGAAAGTATTTTGAAATCAGATTCTAATTTAGAGGAAATAGATTTTTACCCCAAAGAATTTGAAAATAATGAATTTATCAATTTTCCTAAGTGTAAAGTATATAAATTGAGCAAAGAATTTATAGATTTTGCTAATGATAATAAAAGCAAAATAGAAAGAGAAATAGGCAATATATATAATATGTGCAGACAGACATATTATGTTAATAAAGATTGTCCAGAATTTTCCGATAGAGTAAAACAATTAAACGAACGTATAAATGAAATATATGGCCCTGCTGTTATTCAGTATTTAAGTATGGTTAAAGGAACTGAAGAATATGATAATCTAATGCCAGATAAGGTCTTTGAAAAAAGAGATGCTGATGTAAAAAATTTAGCAGAAAGAAAAGACTCTTTTAAACAAATTGCTCCTTATCTATTTGGAATGACTTTTAATTCAGAACAGGCAGATCAACTCTTAACTTCCTTCCTAATGAGTACTAATATGGGAGGTGCAGAACCTTCACCTGAAATAGTTTTAAATTTTCATCCTTATGTTTTAGCAAGAGATGTAGATTATATTGTTGTTAAATTCTTCCAGGGTCGTCCTTTTAAATTATCATTTGAAAAACTCAATATCAATTGGGATTTTCAGATGCCTAAAAATTTCAAATTAAAATCTTCTGAAGTTCATTCTGACGAAATATTTATTTCTTTTGAAACTAAAATAGATGGAATAAGTGGTTCTTACCAAGTTGCTCCAAATTATGGTGATACTAAAAATCACACTCCCAAAACATATCTAGAAAAACTAAGTAAAGATGATGATTATCTGAATATGTTGGTTGGCAATGCTAAACTTGTAGTTAGTAGTACTGTGTCAGAATTTGGGAAAAGGCCAGTATTAACTGTTCAATATAAAAAGGACCAGTCCTCTACTGCTAGTTCTTCTGTTGCATATGTTTTTTTAGCAGGAAAATTCATCTTTGAATTTAAGTTCCAGGTAAATATTGATAATGATAGTGAAGCTGAACAAGTTTTAAAAGCTAATATGCCTTTGTTTGAAATCTTTGTAAAAGCTAACAGAGTAGAAAGATTAAATAAATAAAACCCAGACAATGATCTACTTTGTCTGGTGCTTTAAGTCTTGTCGGCAATGGTAATGATGCAGCAACTAGTTACAAGGGTATTTCTACTTCGTCAGACTTCACCACAGACAACGGCAACCCAAGAGCCTGGTCTGACGGCGCCTGGAGCGACTATGATGCGGTTAGTATTTCTTGGCCTCTTGATTTAACAGAAAATAGGCGACCTGCTCAGCCGTGAGGCTTCGTTAGTCGTGATAAGTGATAAGTGGTGGGTGGTAGGTGTCGCACTTCGTGCGAAGACCCCTTTCGGCACTGCGTGCCACTTCCCCCGCCATTTGCGGGGGCAGATCTTGTTTCTTTAAGAAGCGCCCCCAAAATGCTTCACGCATTGTTGGGGGAGCTGTCGCGAAGCGACTGAGGGGGGCTTCAGCTCTATTGCTCTAAGCTCTTCTCCCTACACCCTAATCCCTAAAGTTAGCGTCGCCAGCGTAGTTATTATAAATCAAGACTATTTTCATTAAGCAGAAAATCAAATATGTTCATTACCAATATGCCATTATCCTTATATAAAGGCGCTAAAGCATCTTTGGTAATAATAATCTTTTTGAAAGCATCGTGGGTCATTAGCAAAGAACGCTGTTCCAATTGTTTCTTTTCTTCATTTGGCAATGAAAAAGCTGATTGAATATAATAGCGTTTAGAGCCTTTATTGCATACAAAATCTATTTCCAAATTCTTTTGTATACGCTTACCTTTAGTATCATAAAAACTATAATCAATACTTCCAACATCAACATTAAATCTGCGAATTAGCAATTCATTGTATATAACGTTTTCCATTAGATGAGTTTCTTCAATTTGTCTAAAGTTTAACCTGGCATTTCTTAAGCCCATGTCTGTGAAATAGTATTTCATTGGAGTATTGATGTATTTTTTCCCTTTTATATCAAATCGTTTCGCTTTACTGATAAGAAAGGAATCTTCAAAATATTCTAAATAATTCTTGATTGTATCAGGGTGA
>CAMJNS010000157.1 GCA_946407375.1 uncultured bacterium | reverse complement strand
CTTCGCTTTTCAGCCCCCTCAGTCTTTGACTTCGTCAAATCCAGCTCCCCCAAAGTTTGCTTTGGGGGAGCATCGGAAAAGCTTGGGTTTATTTTTTCTTGCTCTTTTTTTGAGCTCATGGTAACTTATGATGTTAAATTAGTAAAACTATGAATATTTTATTGAGGAAATATATGAAAAGATTCAAGACAATACTTTTACTTGTCCTTGCGATAACTATAGCTCTTCCTGCTTTTTCAGCAGATAAAATCGACTCTAAAATCAGATTCAATGACTTATATGGTGAAGTTAAAATCAGACCTAATGCAGATGAAGATGGTGCCTATGAATTTGCAGAATTAGATACGGTTATTTATGAAGACGATCTTATAAAAACAGAAGAAGATTCAGGTGCAATTCTTGGTCTGGAAGATATGAGCACCTATGTCATCAAACCAGAAAGTACATTAATTATCCATACAGAAGAAAACAATGTAAGCAAAATAGAAATATTAGCTGGAACTATGTGGAGCAATCTTAAAAAGATGTCTGAAGGAAAATCTCTTGAAATAGAAATGAGTCATTGTGTCTGTGGTATGAGTGGTACTATTGTTAAATTTGTTTCTAGAAATGGCGTAAATGAAGCTACATGTATCAAAGGTACTTGTGTTATATATGATCTTTTAAGAAAAGAGGTTATTGCAAAAATAGAAGCAGGACAACAGGCTATCGTCGATGGCAAAGGGGTTAAAATTATCGAAATCGCAATAGAAGATGCTGAAAAAGACTTAAAAGATGAATTGGATAAGAGTAATGAAAAGCAAAGTATTAAACAACTTATAGATCAATTAAATGATCAGACAGGTCAAATCAATACAGGGAAAAAGACTTTAGATTTTGCTATAGAATTAATAAAAAAGGCAATCGAGAAGGATAATCTGAGTGAAAATGAGCTTAATAACTATACAACTAACTATCAAAAATATCATAAAGATGGTCAGCGTTTGGTTAGTCTTTTTGTTGAAGTAAACAGTACCATAAGTGTTTTAAGCAAAAAAATAGAAGACAAATCTAATAGTGAAGTGGTAGTAACAGAGGAAGAAAAAAAAGACGCTAATCAAGCTATTCAAAATGCAAAATCCGCAATAAATGATTTTGGTCAGGCTTTAGATTTATTGATAGAATATGGTGCTAAATTTGAACTTAAATTAGGAAATACTGATCCTTTAACAAAATATCAGAATGAAAAAACGGAAGAAATAAAAGATTCACTAAATAGTATAGATAGTGAGTTAGATGGTATTATAAAAGAAATAAGCGATGATTCTTCTTATAATGATTTTAAAGAGGCTGCTGAAAAATGTGAAGCTTTACTTAGATTAATGAAAAAGATTAATGAAGAAGATATAACTGTTGATAATATTGGAAAAGATAATCAAGATGCTGTGCAAAAAGTCTATTCAGTTCTTTATACAAAAATAGAAAAAGCAATGAATGATTTCTCTTCAGTTCCAGTAGTAACAGATTCTTTAATTAAGTCTATGAATGACATAGATGGTAATCTCGGTACTTATTCTAGTTCGGTTAGATCTTTTATTAATAAGTATAAATCTATAACTAATAGCTCATCTGTTATAAAAAGCGAGTATGTTACAGATGTTACTAGAGCTCTTTCTAGCTATGATAGAATGAGAAGAAATTATACTAAAGCAAACAGAATGTATAATGAAACTGTTAAAAACTTCAAAAATTCTTCTTATAAATCTGCTGAATTTAAAGAAGTAGAAGCTTATTGGGACAGAATTGATGAAGCTATGAGAGAGTTAGATAATGAAGCTACAGAACTTTCATCTATTCTTGACGAAGTAAAAACAGAGTTAAATTCACTTCTAGAGGCAAAGTAAAGGATTTTTAAAATGAAAAATAAATGGTCTTATATTTTACTACTATCAGCCATTACTTTGGCTAATCCTGCTTTCGCTATATCTAATCAGAGTCAGAATGCATTGAATGCTTTCAGAAGGTATGAACCAGAGTTTTCTAATGCTTTACGAAGTTTGCAAGAATTAAACAGAAAACGTACTTCTATAAAAGATGATGATAATGATGCAAAATCTTCTGAAATTTGGCTTAAAGCTGAAGATTTAATGAGCAAAGTAGAAGATCGATATGATTTGATGGAAGATCTTTATAAATCGACTCTCTCTAGAAATCCTAACGATCAAGTTGAACTTCAAAATGGCTTTACTAGACTTGATGATTTATATAGACAGGTAAGAGATTTTTATACAGATACTTATGCTTATAATGATAAATCTTCCGAAGAAGCAAAAAATGAAAAGGAAGAAACAGAGCAGGATGAAGAATCTCCTTACAAAGTTAATCCCTTGTCGGCAGATGACGGTTATGGTAAGGTGTTGGTAGCATCGGATCAGGGTAAAAACAAAGAAAAAATTAATCTAAAAGGTAGTTTAAAGTTTCAGATTAGAGATTCTGATGAAGAACATCAGAATGCTAATATGGGTGGCACTGTTCCTAATGACCAAACAATGGGACGTTTGTTACTTAATTATGAAATTAACGAAAATAAGCAGTTGTCTTTAGAAGAAAGATACTATACTCGCGAAAGAAATGAGAAAATAAAAGAAAACCATTTTACACTTTCTTATTTCGATAAGAACCTAGATAATAGTGCTGTTACTCTTCGCGATAAACTTCAGCATGTTTGGTATCCAAATGATTCTACTAAAAACTATAGAACGAACTTGTTTGAAGTTTTGTATGCTAAAAATTGGAGAAACAAAGACAGGCTGGTTAATTTGGGAATAAAAACCAAGTCTTTCCCACATAATTCTCGTTCTGATTATAATGAGTATATTATTGGTGACCAGGAATCCTGGATTAAAAAGGATGGCACTATATTTGTTGAATTGAAAAATGAAACAATCAAATATAAGAATGTAGGAAACCTGGATTATAATAATTTTAATTTTTATGCTGAATTAGATAAATCATATTCTGGTAATAAAGCAGATTTAAAAGTTTCAAATACTTATGAAAGAAGAATATATGATAATGAATCTGTTGTAGCTTTTAGAACTAGCTATTATGATGAATTTTTCCAGTTAGATTATAGATTACCGGTTAACGATAGAGTTTCTTATAATTTTGATGGTTCATATTCAAAACGTAACTTTGGGTCAGATGAAGCTAGAGGATATGCCGAACTAAATTTACATAACTCTGTTTTTGTAAGAACCGATGATAGGACAAATGTTGTGTATGATTATACTTACATATATAACGATGAAAACACTAGGGATTCTGCTCATAAAAACAATATTTTCCATGTTGGCTGGGAAAGAAATATTAATAGCAATTACAAAATAAAATTAGATGATACCTATCATAATAGAAGTTCTGTTCAGAATGAAATATTAGATTTTGAACAGAATGATTTTATAGCTAATTTATCTTGGACTATAAAAACAGATTATAAGTTGTCTTGGATTACTGAATATTTTACTAGAAAATATGATTCTATTTCTATAAATCTTTCTGATTATAGGTTCTTAGAAAGTGGATTTGTTTATTCATTCTATAAGAGAAAAGACTATGACTGGAGAATAACTCAAAAGTGGAGAAATATGGAATATAGA
>CAMJNS010000156.1 GCA_946407375.1 uncultured bacterium | reverse complement strand
AGATATACTATATAAAGATGTATTAGGTGCTCTATTAATAGTAGGTAGTCTAACTACTAAATTCATAAAATTCTGTTGGGAAATAGGCATTAATCTAATTAGTATGTCTATTGGTGCTGTTAAGACAACTACAAAATTCTGTGCTGTTTCATACAAAAGAATTTCTGAAGCTTTTACAGAAAAACAAATTGATCCGGAAAGTCATCTAGGCAAATTGTTAGCATTCAGACCACATTTACCATCTGTAGAAAACAATGAAAAAACAAATGAAAATATAGAAGAAACAAATACTTTGAATCAAGTTGAAAACAGTGTTGAACAAGCCAGTATTCAGCCAGAAGCAAAGATTGAAAATAAGGTTAACCAAGATGAACAACTTAACCTCATTAATAATGTAAAGAATAACGATGAAGAAGAAGCTCAAATAATTCCTATTCCGAAACTCTACAATCAAGTTCAGGAAAAAGAAGAAAAAGAGTCTGAAGAAGCAGACAACAATGCATCAGCTGTCCAGATTTCAAATATTTCTTCTGAATGTATTTTTGTAAACACTTCTTTTTCAGTTATCGCAGCAAATGTTTCACCTGAAACCGTTGACGAAAACAAAATTATAGAATCACCCCACCCCACCGATTCTCTTTCCGAAAAATCATCTATTGAATTAAATAATGATGAAAAAGAAATCTTGGGCTACAGTGAAAGCGAAGATAATACTTTAGATGAAACAAATGTTACTAACGAAGCTGTAGAAAAAGCAGAAACACCTCCAATAGAAGAGGATTTAAAAGAAACAGAGTCAAAAGAACCTGTTGTTTTATCTTCAGAAAATAATGAAATAGAACTTCCAGAAAAGCCATTTGAAGAAAAAGAACAGGTTTACTTAGAAGACAATCGTATCGACCACGAAATAAAACAAGCAGAAAAAGAAGAAGTTCCCAAGAAAGTTAATCATTATGCTCATTGTAAACTTCCTCCGCTTGAAATACTTAAAATTCCGCCAGTAAAGATTTCTAATGCAGATATTCAATCTGAATTAAGTTACCGTTCTGCTCATCTTTTGAAAACTTTAGGGGAATTTGGAATCAAGGCTACAATTACCGATATTGTTCAAGGGCCAGCAGTTTCTAGGTTTGAGCTAAAACCAGCTCCAGGTGTAAAAGTAAGACAAATTACTTCTTTGACCGACGATATAGCTCTATCTTTGGCTGCCCAATCTATTGCTATAGAAGCACCAATTCCAGGCAAGTCAGCGTTGGGAATTATTATTCCTAACTCAAAGCCGACACCTGTTTACTTCTATAATCTACTCAACAACGATGAATTCTTAAGGTCTCCAAATTTATTACAAATTGCTGTTGGTGTAACAATAAATGGTACAAATATCTACTACAATTTAGCGGAAATGCCTCACCTGTTAATTGCTGGTTCAACTGGGTCTGGCAAATCCGTTTGTGTAAACTCTATAATTGCAAGTATTCTATTTAAAGCAAGACCAGACCAGGTTAAATTTATTATGATTGACCCCAAAATGGTTGAATTATCTGGCTATAATGGTATTCCACACCTTATAGCACCTGTTGTAACTGACCCTGCAAAAGCTTCAGGAGCTCTGATGTGGGCAGTAGAAGAAATGGAGAGACGTTATGAACTGCTATCGAGATGCCAAGGTGTAAAAAATATTTCCACTTATAATGAAAAGTTAGAAGAATTAAGGGAAGAGGTTGACTCTAGCTTTGAACCTATGCCATATATAGTAATAGTAATTGATGAACTTGCTGACCTTATGATGACATGTTCTGCAGAAGTTGAAGGTTCGATTTGCCGTCTAACTCAAATGGCTAGAGCGGTTGGAATGCACTTGATTATTGCGACACAACGTCCGTCAGTAAATGTAATTACTGGTTTAATTAAAGCAAATTTACCAAGTAGAATTGCATTTTCTGTTTCAAGTCAGGTAGACTCTAAAACGATTCTAGATTCAGCGGGTGCAGAAAAGCTCTTAGGAAAAGGAGATATGCTCTTCTTACCCAAGGGTCTTTCTAAACCTAGAAGACTTCAGGGGCCCTATGTTTCAGATAATGAATTAAATGACTTAATTAATTTTGTCAAAGCACAGGGTAAACCTGAGTATTTAAATATAGCAGTAGCTAGAGGAAAAGATAGTGAAGATGACGATGATGAGCCTGAAGAAGAAGATTCTGATGTATCTTTAATGGATGCAATAAAAAAATATTTACAAAATCAAGAAAAAACTTCAACAAGCATGCTTCAAAGAAAATTCAGAATAGGGTATAATAGAGCAGCAAGAATCATGGATCAGTTAGAAGAGGAAGGAATCGTTAGTCCTTCTGACGGTTCCAAACAGCGTAGAGTTATTAATGGAAGGAGCAATGCTCAAGTATGACCAAGGAAAGATGTCCATTTCTAAGTAGATTAAGAGATGGAAGCCTCTCTGGATGCGAATGTGTCCAGGAACAATGTATGTTCTATCGTGCAGAAGAATCACGATGTGTTTTTATTGAAATAGGCACTGCATCAAGAGAATATTTAGAATCTCTTAAGAGGATGTCAGAACAGAATGAACTAACTTTAATGAGAGAACGAGTTTCAAGTTTTTCTGATTCAGAAAAAGCAGAACGAGTTCAACTTTATGCTAGTCAAGCTGGAATTAACAAAAACCAGGGCAACTTTGAAAAAGCCCTCCTTGATTATAAAAAGGCACTTATTCTCAGTCCGCAGAATCCTGAAATTCACCGTTCCCTTGGTGATATTTATTCTATTCAGGGAATAATGGATGAAGCAATTTCTTCTTATAGACAGTCGTTAAAACAATATCCAGATGATGGTGAAACCTGGATAAGACTTGTTTTACAATACAGAGCTTTATCTGCACATATGCCTGATGTTGAAAAAAGATATGCAGATATTATAAAAAGAATTCAGCAGGATTTATCAATAATAAAGGATGAAGCTGCTGCCAATGCTATATTAGGTAATGTTTACCTAATTTTACATTCTACTGATCCTGAAAAATTCGAAGAACAACGCAAAAAAGCTCAAGAATTGATGGAAAAATCATTAGCGGAAGATCCAACAAATCTTTGGGCTCATTTAGGTTTAAAAGATGTTAAGCTTTACGCTAATGACTACGAAGGTGCTATAGAACAACTATTAGAAGGAATGAAAAATATTCCTGATAATTCCAGACTAAGTTTTGAATTAGGCGAATGTTATCTGATAGCTCATGCCGAACATGCTATGCCTAATGAAGACTGCTTGAATAAAGCAGAAGAAAATTACAGAAAACTCTTAGAAGAAGACCCAAGTTATGCTCCAGCTTATTTTAGACTTGGCTATATTAGTGAACAAAAAGCATCTTATGATCAAGCAATAGAATATTACAAACAAGGATTAAATATTAATCCAATTAACCAGTTCGCCCATTTCAGACTTGGTAAAATACATCTAATAATGGGAATGACTGAACTGGCTATTTCTAGATTCAAAGAAGTAATTGAACTTTCTAAAAATAGAATCCATGAAGTTTATCAAGAAGGATACCGTTTTAACAAACTTAGATTTTTTAAAGAAGCTAGTGCTTTGGAAGCCTGGATTGAACTAGGAAAAATTCTTGTTAGAAGAAGACAGTATGATGAAGCATCTGAAGCCTTCCAAAATGCTCTTGCTATCGACAAATCTAGTCCTCTAGCAATTACGAACCAAATTGATCTTTACAAGATTAGAACAGCAGACAACAAAGACGTCGATAC
>CAMJNS010000155.1 GCA_946407375.1 uncultured bacterium | reverse complement strand
TAAATATGTTCAACCTTGTTTCTACATATGCTACTATCCACGTCAGCAATGAAATATTTAACCTTACTAAGACTTATCTGTTAAAGAAAGGTGATTTAAGCAATACTAAACTTAAATTCAGACTCTATGGTGATAATCCAGTTTATAGCTCAGAACCACAAATAATTGCTTTCTTTGCTCCTAGAATAAATCATAAGAGCTATGCCGATATTAGCTTCACTAATATCTGGAATCCTGACAGACAAGATTACTACCCGTTAATTGCTAAGGGTGATTATAAGAGAATGTTCAACCAGTATACCGTTGTTCAAGATTTTGAAACATTACGTTTGGCTTATGATAAAAGAATTAAAGATTTAAATGATGATTCTTATAGTAAATTCGATTATAGAAAACTTGATAATTCTAAATCATTCTATGTAGAACCAAATGCAGACATCTATTCTGATGGTGAAACTGTTAATCTTGACGATGTTGATATTCCGGTTGCAATAGAATTTGATTCTGTCAGCGGTGAACTCAAAGCTGTTGGCACTCCCCTAAAACCAATGGTCGCCCAAGACTAGTCTTAGTCGTCATTGCAGAGGCTGTCTAAAAAATAGCTTTAATACACAAATTAGATTAAACGAACTCTATGATTTTTAATTTTCTAGATGGACTTCGTTTTGTTTTCAGCAACGCCACGCTATCGCTCGCAGAGGCTGTGCGAAAACTTGAAATTCTCTAAAAAATAATATTTCTTTATATGTTGTCTACACATTGTCATAAACGTATAGCTTTCAGGGCTAAAGCCCATACGCTATACTTTTTATGACAAATGTGTAGACAATTAGCAAATCTAATTAGAATTTAAAAAACTAGTTTTCGCACACCCTCTCGCAATGACGATTATGCCCCTGTTCAGAGTATATAAACGTCATCGCAAACCGCAAATTATATGTCATTACGAGCAGTCGTAGACTGCGTGGTAAATCGTGGCGATCCAGTAAAAATTTAATGCATAAACTTAGTTTTTAGACAGCCTCTTGAGGGAGAGAATAAAAGACTAGCAACAGGAGGTTGCTCTGCAAGCGAGCGACAGGAGGTCATAGAGTCGCAGAGGGTGACCTAATTAGTGTAAACTTATGTTTTTATAACTATGTACACTAAATCTTTTGATTGTACCCTTTTTATGGTAAAATATACTAGATTACCACGCATACTTCGTATGCTCGCAATGACGGAAGTGTCAGGGACTAAGGATTGCTATAACAGTCCACTAATCCCTATCCCTACGCCCTAATCCCTAAAACAGGAGTATAAAATATGAGATTTTGCAGAAGAGTAGCACGACAACTATTTTTTGAAAGACAAAAAGCAGACAAACGTCACATTAAAGAACTACGAAAAGGCAGTGTACACAACTTATTGACCACCACTCTGCAAAAACTCCTATTAAGTGCTGCTGGGATAACTCTGCTTACTCAACCTCTTTTGGGAGCCTCTAACATTACTAGTTTTGGCAAACAAACAGAAATTACACCTGACTCTACTAATAAGATATACGAAATAAAAACTACTGCAATAAGAGGCGAAAATGCTTTCAACGCTTTTAAAGATTTCACATTAAAATCTGGTGAAACAGCCAATCTGTATTTCCCTGATAACACTAATAATCTTGTAAATTTTGTTAAGAATAAGATAGATATTCAAGGTACATTAAATGCCATTAAAAATAATGTAAATGATGGCAATCTGTTTTTTGTAAGTTCAAAAGGTTTTGTTCTTGGAAAAAATGGAGTTATTAACTGTGGAGCTTATTATTCTTTAAATAGAACACAAGGCTTTATGGATAAGTTCTTACAGAATGATGAATTAAACCTCTATGGTGTTAATGATGAAATTCGCTCTATTGTAGGTAGTAGAATTATTCCTTTAGGGAATAAGACCAGCGTAACTTATGATAAGGCAAAAAAGACCCACAGTATTACTACAACTGAAATTAAAAACAGAAACGCTTTCAATTCTTTTTATGAATTCACTCTTAAATCTGACGAAATAGCTAATTTTCAGTTTCCCGAAAATACTGATAAACTTTTGAATTTTGTTAGAGATAAAATTGATATTCAGGGAACTGTAAATGCCATAAGAGATAATAGAATTGGCGGAGACTTATACTTTTTAAGTTCCGAAGGAATTATACTTGGCAAAGATGGAGTTATTAACGCTGGGGCTTTCTATGCCATGACTCCGACCAAAGGTTTTATGGAAAAATTCATAGGAAAGGATGAACTAAACCTTAGTCATGTTGACGATCAGATAGATTACATTATAAACCGCAAAATATCTAATTATAATGAAAGATACGATTATGGCGTTACAATTAATCCTTACGGTGAAATTACTATTGAAGGCAAGATTAATACAATAAATGGAATTGGTCTTTATGCGGGTGGTTATTGTAAAGAAAAAGTTGATGGAGAAGAAACAACTAGAAGCGGTTTAAAAGTTACTAATACCGCTGTTTTAAATACTTTTGCCAAAGACCAGTTAAGTTCTTTTGTTAATCTTGAAGGTATAAATCTACCTGAAGCCACTGATATAATTGAAACTGAAGGCAAAATAGAGCTTGTTTCCGTTCAAGACAATACACATGAAAGCACAAAAATTGCAGAATATCTCTCAGGCTATTCGTCTTTCGCTTCTGCTAATGCTAACGCAATGCTTGAAACAGATGGGGAAATAAACAGCCGCAATGATGTTGTTATTTCTGCCTATGCTTCAAATGGTCGAGTTAACTGGATAAAAAAAGAAGAAGATGGTAGTAAGACCCGAGAATTTGAACAGGTTTCAAATATTGCGAGTATCAGTTCTTTTGTTACTGTAGGAGGAAATATTACATCAGCAAGTGGCTCAATACAAATTAGTGCAGTTTCTGATAATCATAATGATTTGAAATCATCAAATCTTTGTGCTTTGAGTTTGGAATTGGGTGGTATGTTTACGCCAATAAATGTAGATGGCAATGTTCTCAAATCCTATGCTTCATCAGAAGTTAAAGTAAAAGAGAATACAAAAATAGATGCTCACGATTGTATCGCTATTGTTGCAAAAACAAACTCTTCTTCTGTTGCTGGTGCCAGTACTTCTTGGTTTTTTATAGATTTTTTAGATAATGTTCCTGTACCAAAATGGCTGCCTATGTTATCATTTGCAGTAAATATTCTTGAATCTAGTTCAAGAGTTACTTTTGATGGAACCGCTATTTCTCGTCTTGAAAATCCAGAAGATGTAAAAAATAAATATAAAGATGATAAAGATAAGATGCCTAATATGATAGACCCTGATAAGTCTATTTCCATTATATCAGAATCTAATAGTTCATCATCAACCAGTTCAACGTCAAAAACAACAGATTCTAAAGCTGCTGCCGGTTTAGCCTTTAGTTTGGGTAATAACAAAAATCTATCTGAAGTCAATATTGGTTCAAAAGCAAATTTTGATTCAAAAACGAATATAGATATTTCTAGCGTTACAAATAGCGATAATTCTGTAACATCCACTTGCGAATTAGGAAAAGAAGCTTATGCTGTTCCAGTTGCTGCTGTATCTATTTTTAATACTGATGCTATTGTAAATTTTCAGGGAAATATAAATTCTCAAAACCAGGTAGGCACATTTTCCATCAGTGTAAATAACAACATAGACAAAGATGAAATAAGTGCTATTTCTGGCTTAGATAATTCTCCATGGCCATTTGAATGGCAACAAAAATGGGATGAATATCCAAGAG
>CAMJNS010000154.1 GCA_946407375.1 uncultured bacterium | reverse complement strand
TGCGGGGGCAGATCTTTTTGAAACCTATCGGCGAAGTGAGACGAAAGAATATCACCAACAAAAGAATTACGCTGAACAAGCGTCATACTCTGTGCCGCGGCATTATTTATAACAGCATTAAGTGCAGGACCAGCCTGAGTAGCAGGCAAATTAATAAAAGTCAGAATCTGAGCCATCTGCTGAGGTGTTGTTGCAGCTCTGTATGAACCTCTGCTAGAAGCATTTTCTTCATGATAATCTGACATCAGATTGAAATACATATTTTTTATCATGTCGAATGCTTTTGCCTGTCTAGGGCTTACACCTTCAAAGTTGGGGCTGAAATCATAGACATATTTTACTTCGTTGTTTTCAATTTTAGCGTATTCCTTAAGAAAACCTGATATTCTCTCTGTATTATCTTTGCCGTTAGTAAGTTCTCCATCTATAGAACTGGCTTTAAGTATTGTGTAGCTTTCACCAGGCAATAACCCCTCAGCAACTATTGTAGAACCATCAATATTAGCTTTACCATCAACAATAAATTTGGTATTGCCATCATCGTTTATTGAAGTAACTAATAAACCTTTGCTTTCTAGAGCACCCATACTAAGGTTGCCTTCACCGCTATCACCAGCAATAGCAACATTATTGTTGTACAAAGTTCCATTGATTTTTCCCTTACCGTAAATAACACCTTTATCTTCACTGTAAGCATCGCCAGCAACTGAACCGTTAACAGCAATAGCGCCATCAGTAACAACAGTTGCACCTTTGTAGGTATTATTGCCTTCAAGCTTCAGAATGCCTTTTCCCGACTTCAATAAACCGACATGAAGACCTTCAAGACCGCTTTTATCAACTCTATTGTTAAACTCATCCACATAAGCTTTAGTAAGAGTTTTTGCCCATTTATCAGCTTTATCGTTAGAAATCCAGTTCAGGTCATAATAGTTATAGCGTTCTCTTAAATCTTCCTCAATACTATTATTAGAAAGCTTTCCAGCAAGTATCTCTTTTATATCGTTGCTCCACACAGAATTATAACCCTTAGTATCAATCTCATACATTGCCGTCTTCTGACCATCTGTCAGATATTTATCAGAAATATTTTCTTTTTCTAATCTTCTAGCATTTAATGCTCCTGGACCGCTTACAGCTTTACCAACATCAAGAATGCCTTGACCTACAAATTCTTGTATAGGAGTCTGGTAATAAACTTCAATCCAATTCTTATTAAGAGCTCCTTCTATACGTGAAATCATTTTTTTCCCAGTATTTCCTTCATTTTGTATATCACTTAAAAATGAAAGTATGTCATTTTTTATTTGAGCATCACTTCTATCAATTTTTCCGTCAAAATAAAAAATTTTTATGCTATAATCATATTTAGGCGTTAAATCATCATTATAACCAACTAAAAATGAATAGCATGTTACACAAAAAGAATTTTCTATTTTTATATTCGAGTTTGCTGTTGAAAGAAGTACATCACCAATCTGTTTAGAATTCAAATAAGGGAAAGCCTGCTGTATAAGTGCTGCTCCGCCAGTTACATAAGGAGCAGACATAGAGGTCCCACACATAGTTAAGTAACCACTTTTATTTGTAGCATCTGACGATAGTATATTCCAACCAGGAGCAGAAATAATATTATCTTCAAAATATTTGGCAAGGTTTGTAAAAGGTGCGACTAAATAATCTCCAGTAATACTTCCATCAGAATTTCTTTCAAGATGTTTTTTATCACCAAAAGAATTTAAAGCAGCAGTAACAGATATTAAATTATTAACAGATTTACCATTTAACCAATTCATAAATTCTAGTAAATCAGTTTCATGCTGACCTTGGTTTGTATTTGAAAAAATCAATAATTTATCTTTAGAAACTGCCTCAAAAATAGGAGGATATAATCCATATTCACCATTATTTTTTAACTGCGTAACAAACTTATCTATTCCTTTTTCTGAGATAATTCCATCCTCAATATCTTCTGAAGGGTAGTAATCATCAACCGAAATACATCGTCCCCATGAATTATTAATAGTTTTAATTTGAGGAAAAGAATCGTATTCGGGGAAATCGAAGTTATTTCCAATCCAAGAAGTACTAATTATATCTGCGTCAAAAGCAATTCCATGCATACCTTTGCCATTCTTTGAACCAGCCGCAATACCGCCTACATGAGAGCCATGTGAATATGAATTCCAGGTTATACCATCTATGTTGCTAGAACCTACATACTTAGAGCCTGTTTTATCTGCAAAGGATTCATGTTCTAAATTGACAGGATAATCGTTAATACCTATTGCTACACCTTTCCCTGTATAGCCTTTGACGTAGGCTTCTGCAGCGTTAATTAAGTCTAAACCTCCGCTGTCATAATATTCTTTGGTCTGAAATTCTTCTATGCTAGCAGAATATAAGGGGAAAGAAGCCAGCAGTGATACTGCTGCTGCGATGATAATTGTTTTTGTTGTCATTTTATCCATTTCTATTTTTCAAAAATCTTATAATTAACCACAATCCTAAAATAGCAGCAATTAAAAAACCAATTCCGCCTAATGTTGAGAAACCGAAGAAATTTCCTGACGGTGAATTTGCATAAATCATACTGGAACCAATTAACAGAGCTGAACAAATAATTGCGACCACAATTTTATCTACCATTTTATTTATGGCAGACAAAGGCTCTTCTGAACCTGTAACTTCTAAATTAATCTTTGTTTGACCTTTTATTGTCATTTTTAGCAAGTCAGCAATACTAGAAGGTACATCTATACCTTTTTTTAATGCGTAAGAAACAGCGAATCCTAATTCTTTTGTTTCTTTTTCTATATCAATATTTTTAGTTTTTCCTAAAAGATGCTCGCTTACAATTTCTGTAAAATTAATTTCTGGATTTATTTCTTCTAAAACGCCTTCAAAAGTAAGCATTCCTCTTGCTAATAATGATATTCCTCTGGGTAATCCAATGTGGTGTTGAACAAGAATTTCATTTAAGTCTAAAACAACTCTTCCTAAATTTATGCTGGAAAAATCGGCAGAAGCATATTTTCCAACTGCCATATCAATATCATTGTATAAAGCAGGATGGTTTACTTTTTTCTTAATATCGCACATAGACAAAACTATGTTTTTAATCTGGTAAACATCTCGCGTATATATTGCTTTTACAGCCTCAGTAAGACAATTTCTGTCACGAAGTGATAAACGGCCTATCATTCCCAAATCCAGCCATATTATTTTATCGTCAACTAGTTTAATGTTACCAAAATGTGGGTCTGCATGGAAAAAGCCATCGTCTAAAATCTGTTTTGCATAGTTTTCTGCCAAATGAGTAGCTAATTCTTTCCTGTCGTAACCTGCTTCATCAATTTTAGCTGAGTCGGAAAGCTTAATTCCTTTTATTTCTTCCATAACAAGAATGGAAGAAGTAGATAAGTGTTTCTCTACATTTGGACAGCCTACATAAGGAATATTAGCATTAAGCTTATGAAATTCTTCAAGGTGCGAAGCTTCAATTAAAAAATCCATTTCTTGTTTTGCAGTAACCCACAATTCTTCAACCATTTGCTTATATTCATCTGGATCACCTAGTTCTGGATTTAAATTTAACAGCATTATTGCATGTTTTAATATTTCAACGTCGCTACTCATTTTTATCCTTATTCCAGGACGCTGAACCTTTATTACCATATTTCTGCCATCTCTAAGTTGAGCTCGGTGAACCTGAGCAATAGAAGCCGATCCCAATGGCTCTTTTTCTATTGAATTGAAAATATCATGGTAATCATCTATTCCATATTCTTTATGAATAGTGTCTAATACAGTTTCAAAAGACATTGGCTGAACTTCGGA
>CAMJNS010000153.1 GCA_946407375.1 uncultured bacterium | reverse complement strand
GCAATGTTCATCTTTATAATCCTCGTTCTGTAGTTAAGGCTATGGATGGAGAACTTGAAAGTTACTGGGTTGCGACCTCCTCTTTTGAAGCTTTAAGGATACCTATAAACTTAAACCTTGGTGGTTTGCGTGAAAGTATTATTAGCTTGATTGGCGGCAACAGATGCAAAGTTAATACTAATTATTTTCAGAATAATACTTCTGATTTTGAAACTAAAGATGAAGCTCTTACTTTTCTCGTTCATCTTGGCTATCTTGGCTATGACAAAGCCAATAAAGAGGTTTTTATTCCAAACCGTGAAATAAAAGAAGAATTTGAGCACAGCATAATTACAAGCAAATGGGAAGAAGTATCAGAAGCTTTAAACAATTCTGAAAATCTTTTACAGGCTACCTGGAACTGTGATGAAAAAGCAGTCGCAGATTATATAGAAAAAGCTCATATGAGAGTAGCAGCTGCTATAAAATATAATAATGAAGAAGCGTTGAGAAGTGTTGTGTCTATAGCTTATTACTCTGCTATTAATCATTACTCTATTTTAAGAGAATTCCCATCTGGAAAGGGCTTTGCAGATATGGTCTTTTTGCCATATAAACACGTAAACAAACCTTTGATTGTAATAGAGCTAAAGCACAACAAAACTGCCGAATCAGCTATTACACAGATAAAAGAGAAGAAATATACAGAATCTTTGCAAAAATATTCAGGCGAAATTCTGCTTGTAGGCATAACCTACGATGATAATAAGAAGCATTATTGCAAGATTGAGAAGATGACAAAACAGTAAAAAGGCTACGGCATTGCTGTATTATTAACCATTTAAAAATTAATTACTCTAACATAGAAATAAGCTTAAGATTCGCAATATTATCTTTGCATTCTTTAATTTTAGCTTTGGAATCTCTAAAATCACTAATTAATTCAAATAAACTAATAGCTTTGTTTATTGATTCTGAGTCACCTTGCATTAAATCCAAAGCATCCAAATAAATTGCACATTTTTGATTATGTTTTTTATCATTATATTTATCTAGAACCGGGTTTGAAGTGTTTGTATTGTATTGTCTTGAGGTTTGTGGATAACTTGATTGGAAACTTTGCTGTGGCTGATTCCAATTTGGAAGATTTGCTTTTGTCGATTGTGAAAAATTAGAAAAAGGGTTATTTTGTTGCGTATTTATATTAACAAAGGGGTTGATGTTATTTGACGCTTGATTAGAAAAAGAATTTAAGTTGTTATTTCCAGAATATATTCTGTTTCCACATTTGTCGCAAAACAAAGAACCTAATTCTAATTTATTACCACACTTATTACAAAAGTTTACCATGATTCGATTTAATCTTATTTATGAAATTTTTTTTGAATAGTTAATTGGATAATATTATTCTTTATTGTAGTCATTAATATGTTGTATTTATTCACCTTTAATGATATTCCCATCTTTGACAGTTGAAAAAGTTAAAATGCGTTCTAGCAAAGGCTAGAACGCATTTTTTATATGCTGAATATGTGGCTACATTTACCTTATTTTTTACCCTTGGTTTGACGTAATATCCTTCTCATGTTTATGTCATTCACGATTTCATAATCCGTTCTGAAACCTGCTGTTTCGTGAAGAGCATCTGTCAGGTCCGTTCTAGTATAATTTGGAATATAGCCTAGTTTTTCCCCTGGTCTGTTCATGTTCATACCTCTAAGTGTTTCTATAATTTCTTCGCAGGTAAATCTTTCATTCAGCTTCTTTTCCAGTAATCTGTATATTGTAAATGCTATGAAGCATGTTATAAAATGTGCTTTGATTCTGTCTTCATCCCGTAAGTATACAGGTCTGGCTCTGAATTCTGTCTTCATTATTCTGAAGCATTCTTCTATCTGCCAGCGTTGTCGGTTTATTCTGATAAGTTCTTCCACACTTTCATTTTCCAGGTTTGTACAGATAGCGTAAAAGCCATCGTATTGAGCTTCGTTCATTATTGCTTCCGTATCAAGGAAAGCAACTTCTTTAAGGTCTGTTTCACCGTTTTCATTTTCCTTTTCGCAGTAAATGAAACGGCACGGGTCATTCTGATTTTTTCCACGTCTTCTGTATTTGCCGCTCTTTATAAGATCTTCTGCACGTTCTATCTGACCTTGTCTTATTTTTCTTTGATAGTCTCTATACTTTAAGGAGTATGAAACAATTAGACGTTGCTGAAGAGGTTTGACACCCTGTTTCTGCTTCTTTTCACTTAAATTTTCTATAATCCAGCGTTCTTTGTAGAATATTTTGTCGAAGAAGGCTGCTTCATCATCTTCATCGAAACTGCTTATATCATAAATTGTATCACTGCCTGGTAGTTGCCAGCCATCAGGATCAAGTGCGAATTACTTCAGATATTCAGGCAGGGTTTTTACAGACTGTGTTGTGATAAAGCTTCTTAAACGTTTCCCGTCTATACATTTGATGTTGAATTTTCTATTGGCTGTTGAGGATAATCCTGCGTCTGTACAGACTATAACCTGATCAAGACCGTAATTGTCTAATATCTTTTCTTCAAGAGGTTTCATTGTGGGCTGTTCATTCTTATTGCCAGGAAAAATATCGAAAGCCATCGGTATTCCATCACGGTCTATGAAGAGTCCCATGCCTACCTGTGGCAGAGGTTGATGCTGCTTGTTCTTTCCGTTTGAGCTCATATTCCTTCTTTCATTTCTATTTCGTTCTTTCTTACTTATTATTTCTCTCTTTCTTGCTTAACCCCGTATATTATGCTAATCTAATGAAAGAGGTAAGCAAGATGGGCATATATGTTAATCCGAACAATGATGGTTTTAAACAGTCTTTAAATTCTAAGATTTATGTTGATAAGTCTGGAATGATTGAAATAACTAACTCTTTGCTTGATACACGGCAAAACTGTATGTGTATAAGCAGACCTAGACGCTTTGGTAAGTCAATGGGTATAGATTTGCTTATAGCCTATTACAGCAAAGGCTGTGATTCCAAAGAACTCTTTGCCAACTTAAATATAGCTAAAAGCCCTGATTTTGAAAAACACCTCAATAAATACAATGTAATCTGGCTGAATCTGCCATATTTTAAAGAAACAGGTAAAGGCATTGAATGTCTATTGCCAACAATGATCAGCGAATTAAAAAATGGCTTGAAAAAAGAGTTCCCTCAGATTATTAATGATGAAAACAAACCATTGCAGTTTCTTCTTACCGAAATATATGAACAGACTAAAGAAAAGTTCATTATATTAATAGACGAATGGGATTTCTTTTTCAGAGAAAGTAAAAATACCGATTTGCAAGAAGAATATGTAGATTTTTTGAGAGTTTTATTTAAAGACAGACCCTATGTAAAACTTGCATATATTACAGGCATACTGCCAGTAAAGAAATACAATACCCAGTCAGCTTTGAATAATTTTGACGAGTATTCAATGATTGTTCCGGATAAATTAGCTGAATACTTCGGCTTTACAGAAGATGAAGTCAAAGCACTGTGCACAAAGTTCAACAGAGATTTTGACGAAATAAAGGCCTGGTATGACGGTTACCTGATGCCTGGCAATGTTCATCTTTATAATCCTCGTTCTGTAGTTAAGGCTATGGATGGAGAACTAGGAAGTTACTGGACTTCTACTTCTTCTTTTGAAGCATTAAAAATTCCTATCAACCTAGATTTGAAAGATTTGAGAAAAACTGTATTAGAACTTTTGGGCGGAACAAAATGTTTTGTCAACGTTTCAAAATTTAAAAACGATGCCAATTCAATAAAAAGTAAAGATGATGCTCTTACTTTTCTTATTCATCTCGGTTATCTAGGCTATGATAAAAACACAAAAGAAGTTTTTATTCCTAATAGAGAAATCAGAGAAGAATTCGATAATGCAATTGAAGAAAGTGAGTGGGCTGAAGTTGAAGAGGCTCTGCAAAATTCCGAAGATTTGCTAAAAGCAACTTTAAACGAAGACGAAAATACTGTTGCTGAATATATAGAACTAGCTCATCAAAATGTTTCTTCAATATTAGGATACAACAACGAAGAAACTCTAAGAAGCG
>CAMJNS010000152.1 GCA_946407375.1 uncultured bacterium | reverse complement strand
CACCTGCTAAAGTAATTAAGTTGGCTAAGAAAATGGGTATAACAGCCCAGATGGAACCGAACTTATCTCTAGCTCTTGGTTCTGGTCAGTTTACACCTCTTGAAATGGCTTCAGCTTATGGGGTCTTTGCTAATCTTGGTATTTACTGCCGTCCTATAGCAATAACTAAGGTTTATGACCGCGATAACAATTTGCTAGAAGAAAATAATCCAAAAGCACAAGAAGTTATGAAATCCATAAATGCTGCTATGATGTGCGATTTGTTGAAAAACGCACTGGAAAAAGGAACTGGTTATCGAGCAAAAGTTGAAGGTTGGACTTGTGGTGGAAAAACAGGAACTACCAATGATTATATCGATGCCTGGTTCAATGGTATAGCACCAAATTTGGTAACTATAGTTCAGTTTGGTTATGATATGCCAAGGACATTGGGAAAAGGTATGGCTGGGGGTAATGTTTGTGCTCCTGTATGGCACGATTTTATGGAAAAAGCCTTATCTAAGTATCCTAAATCCGATTTCCCTGTTCCAGATGGTGGTGTAAGATGTAAAGTATGTATTACCTCTGGAAAACTTGCTTCTCCTTCTTGTCCCAAGAATGAAATAGTTTCTCAGGTGTTCCCTATCGAATCTCAGCCATTGGTAAAATGTGAACACTATAAATTTGTTGCTAGAAATACTGCTATAACTCAACCTAGAGATGAAGCATCATCTGAAAATGCAGATAATGGTTTTGTTAGTGCCTCTGAATATTTCAGTGCAAATTATCAAGGTGGTTCTTCAAATCCTCAAACTTATAATCAGCCTGCTGCTGATAATTGGATTCAAAGAACAAATACTTCTCCATCTTCAAGTGGCATTAGAGAACCAGGAGTTTTTATTCCGCAGAACAGCAATACTTCTGCAAGACCAAATCCTGGCATAACTTTCGACTCTGATTATAGATAAATACTATTTATTACTTTAAGAGTATAACGATAAAGCAAGATTCTGCCGATAATTAGATAGAAAAAATATATCAAAGGTATCTAATATGAGGCAGACTTTTTGTCCTAGGTGCGATAATCTTTTAAGTAAAACAGGTCACTGCTCTGTTTGTGGCTATCAAGTTAAGGTAACCTGTCAACACTGTGGTCACTATAATATTCCAACCGCTAAGTATTGTGGGCGATGTGGAAGAGGAACTACTTTTGCTATCAGATATAGAAAAAAGCTAAACTCTCTACTTGATCCTTTCCAACAAATCAGAATTAAAAGATTTTTTGCTGGTATTGCTTTCGGAACGCTCTTAGCTTTATTTGCATTTAGTTCGATGGGTATGAAATATTATGCTCCTGAAGCTCTCCCTGAGAAAGAAGAAATTGTTCCTGTTACTTATGATGATTCTGTTATAAACTCAACTATTTTAAAATCTGTTTCTTCAGATCTTGATAATTATTGTATAGATAAAAATAAAGAAAAAGTAGCTTCTATTGATGATTTGAAAATTATAGTCAATATAATGATTAGAAATCTTAATCATATTTCTCAAAGAATTAATCAAAAGAGATACCCTCTTGAAAGTGCAGAAAGCTATCTTGAACAAGAAAAATGCATTAAAATAGATAAAAACTTAACAAGAGGTAATACCGCTCTAATGTTTTTTGCATATATTTCAGATTTGCTTGAGCTGAAATATAAAGACTTTACTAAAAATCCTTCTTATGATGATATTCCTAGATTTAATATTATGGATGCTCCTGCTACAGCATTAAAGAAATACAACATTAAAATTGCTGTTTCAGATGAAAGATTTGGTGTTAATGACGAAATTTCTCTTGGAGAGGTATGTGAGGCTGCAAAACAGGTTGCTATTTTGACTGTTCAGCGTGCAAACCAGGAAGCACCAGATTTAAGTGCTCCACCAGAAATAATAATAGAGTAAAAATAATAACTTT
This sequence comes from uncultured bacterium, assembly GCA_946407375.1. Taxonomy (GTDB): domain Bacteria; phylum Muiribacteriota; class Ozemobacteria; order Ozemobacterales; family Ozemobacteraceae; genus RUG334. The sequence continues at coordinate 2,198 of CAMJNS010000152.1, read as the reverse complement.
CCTGTTTAAATGAAAAAAGCCTGATAATTTATTATCAGGCTTTTTTCATTAATAACGTTTTACAATTACTTTTTTTGGTGGTGGTGGGTCATCATCATCTTTTCTTGGATAAGGTCGTCTTTGTTGATATGAAGGTTGATCTTGGTTTTCGTCCCTTCGTCGATAATATGGCTTCTGATAAGAGCTATCTTTTCGTTCGTTATTATCTTCTCTATTGTAGTTACTTCTTCTGTAATCTTCACTATCATCTCTTTTATAGCCATTATTATCATATCTACGATAACCATTGTCGTCTTTTCTATAGCTGTTATCGCGTCTGTAGCCTTCGTTATTATCTCTGTGATAATTATTGCTTCTTCTATAACCTTCTCCATCGCCTCTACGATAGTTACTGTCATCTCGTCTATAGCCATCATTTTCATAACGACGATAGCCGTATTCTCTTCTGTTGTCGTTATCTCTTCTGTAGCTATCTTCTCGTCTATAACTATCGCTACTATCACCTAGTTTATGATATGAGTTCAGTGCTTTAGTGTTTTCTTCAAAATCTCTTTCATCACTTTCGTCATAATCATTGTAATAGTAATCTCTTCTTTCTCCATCTTCACGACGATAGCCATCATCACGATAGTTGCCGTAACGAGGTTTTCTATCATAACCCGGAGTTCTCATTGGAGGAAGGATAGTCATATAAATGATTGTTGATTTATAAATAACTTCTGACTGATCTTTAAATCCTAAAGTTACAGAGAATTGATCATAACCTTTAACTCTCCCACGTAATACTATCCCTGTTTCAAGAACAAGTTCTATTTTTTGGTGCTTTTTTCTTGCTTGAGACAGAAACATATTTTGAATCTGTGAATTGTATTGAGACATTTTTATCTCCTACTCTCTTATTGTTTTTCTATCTATAAAACTAACTTACTATGATGCTACACAAGTTATTATTAGAATAATATCTTTACTTCATATTTGCAATAGCTTTTGTCTTAGATTGTAAAGTTTGTAGTAATGAATCTATCTTGCTTGCTTCCTGAGCAGAATCTTCTGCAAGGCGCTTCATTTCTGCTGCTACAACAGAGAATGCTTTTCCTGCTTCCCCTACACGTGCGGCTTCAATAGAAGCATTCAAAGAAAGAAGATTACTTTTTCTAGCAATATTTGTTATAACTCTAATAACATCTTCCATTTGGTTTGTAGAAACTTCAAGTTCTTTAAGATGAGCATTTGTTGCTCTTAATCTTTCTGTGGTTAATTTAAGAATCTGAAATGAAATTTCAGGAACGGTTCCAAGAAGATTTCTAAAATCATCTTTAGTCATAACAAGAAATTCTGTTTCCTGAACAGTAGCGATAGTAGCAGAACGTGGTTGTTCGTCTATGATAGCCATATCGCCAACAACTGCGCCCTTGCCTAAGGATACAAGAACAGAATCAATTCCTGCACTATTCCTTTTCAGAATGTTTATTTTGCCATTTTTTACAATGTAAAGAGCATCGCCCTTATCGCCTTCTTTGAATACAACAGTTTTGGGCGGTTGTGTTTGCTCAATTGTAATAGCTGCCAATTCAAATAAAGCTTTTTCAGATAAACTTCTGAATAAATCAACTTGTCTAAGAAATTGTATTTTATCTACATTTGACATAAAGAAACCATAATCAAACCAATTTCTGATAATGTATCATTCTTAATTATCTCTGTCAATGGTTTAAAGATATAACAATAACTATTGCCGAGATGATAACAATGTTGTATATTAAATTCTCTAAAAAATAACATAGTTTAAGGAGTCCTTAAATGTCTCGAATTATATTAACTGGCGATAGACCGACAGGCAGATTACATATAGGGCATTACGTTGGTTCACTTAGACCAAGAGTTCAGCTTCAAAATTCAGGTGAATTTGATACAATACTAATAATGATTGCTGATGCTCAAGCTCTTACAGACAATTCAGATCATCCTGAAAAGGTTAGACAAAATATTATTGAAGTTGCATTGGATTATTTATCTGTAGGTTTAGATCCCAAGAAATCCACATTTTTTATTCAATCACAAATTGCAGAGTTAACTGAACTTACTTTTTATTATATGAATCTTGTTACTGTAAGTAGAGTTCAGAGAAATCCAACAGTTAAAGCAGAAATACAGATGAGAAACTTTGAAGCTAGTATTCCTGTTGGTTTCTTTACTTA
>CAMJNS010000151.1 GCA_946407375.1 uncultured bacterium | reverse complement strand
TTTTTACCCAAATTAGATTATATTTATTGTCTACACATTTGTCATAATAAGTATAGCGTATGGGCTTTAGCCCTGAAAGCTATACGTTTATGACAATTTGTAGACTATTAATTAAGATTCTACGAAAAGCTTCATTAATAAAGGGAAAAGTTTGCGGTTGCCCTGGTTAGTTATTTGGTTAGTATTTCTTTTTTTATAAAGTTTCAAAAAGTCTATTGGCTGACTATAAGCTCATTCTTGTCTGCTTTTATACCTATAACCTGCATTAGCTTATTATGCATAGATTCTTTATCGGACTGCATTTTACAAGGAACATATTCTTTTGAATATCCTTTTAACCAACCATCTTCTAAGGTTTCCCAAAGAACTTCAATTTTATGTCCTTCAAAATGTTTAGCAAAGTCATGTGCGTATTTATGCCAAACACTTTCAACTCTATCTGAACGAGCTATTTTTATTTCGTTGCTGATTTGGTTGGGCATGACTGCTGCTGGTGTTCCATCACGTTTTGAATATCTAAAAATGTGAAATCTGGAAAACTTGATTTCATCCAAAAAGTTTAGAGTTTCCTGAAAATCCTCTTCTGTTTCCCCTGGAAAACCAACAATTAAATCTGTAGTAATTGCTGCTTCAGGCATTGTTTCTCTAATATGTTCTACTACAGCTTTAAAATCTTTTGTTAAGTATGGACGATGCATTGCTTTTAAAATTTTGTCACAGCCAGATTGTAAAGGTAAATGAAAATGATGACAAGCTTTGGGTGAGCTTGCAACCCATTCAATTAGTTCATCTTTTACTTCCACAGATTCAATAGAGCTTAACCTAATGCGCTCAAGACCATCTAGCTTTTCTAATTCTTTTAATAATGGAACAAGTGATGGCTTGTAGTGTCCAACGTGAATTCCTGTTAGAACAATTTCTTTATGACCTTCATCAATAAGTTCCTTTGCTTCTTTGATTGCATCTTCAATTGGTCTAGACCATTCTTTGCCTCTAAGATGAGCTACTATACAGTAAGAACAAAATTGACTACAGCCATCTTGGACTTTCAAGTAAGCCCTAGTCATATCTGTATGATGTATCTGTTTTATTTGTGTAGGTTCAACTTTGGTAATATCCAGTGAAAGAGCAGACATCATTTTATTAATAGATTCAATATCGTTATAGGGAAGAAGCCAATCAATTTCTGGTATTTTTTCGTTATGCTTTTCTACTAATCTAGCTTCACAACCAGCAAGAACTATTTTGCAATCTGCCTTTTTTCGTCTGACAGCTCTTATAATCTGCCTAGCTTTTTGCGAAGCACGACCAGTGACAGAACAACCATTTAGTATAAACAAATCAGGGTAGTTTTCGTTTTCTTCCAACCCATATTCTTTAAGCTTTTCAGCTATTCTTTCTCCGTCGTATTGGCTAACTTTACAACCAAGTGAACGTATATAAAATGTTGTCATAATTATTTATATAGTCTTTTATAATTCCAGTGGGAACCCATAACTTTTTTGTAATAGTCACGTGTTTCCGGCAGTGGAACTTTGTCTAATCTATCTAGTACTGGCTGGTTTGCATAAGGTCCAGCTTCAACTTTTCTTTGGATATTTCCTTGTCCGCCATTATAAGAAGCAGTTGCTAAGAATATATCACCTTTGAATAATTCAGCTAAATAGTTGAGATACCAAGTTCCATACCTAATATTTACATCAGGTTTCCAAAGCATATTTTTGTTGAAATTCTTTTCTCCAAGCTTCCCAGCTATCCATTTGCCTGTAGATGGTAATATTTGCATTAATCCCATTGCATTACTTCTTGAGAGAATGTCTTCTTTAAAATGACTTTCTTCACGCATAATAGAAAGAATCCAAAATTTATCTACTCCAAATTTTGCTCCGTATTTCTTTATTTCTTTGTCATAAGTTAGTGGATAAAGTGCTTCCCAGCCCCATTTAGGCATTGCAGAAAGTGGCTTGTCAGCTTCAGAAATTTGTCTTGCTAGACGTTCCCCATAAGAAACCAATGACTGATAGTCGTTATGTTTTCTTGCAATATCTATAATAGCTTTATACAAAGCTAAATTCGATTGATATTTGTCTGTTAGCTTCATCGCTTCTGATTTTGCTAAGAAATTGAGTTTGGTTCCCCATAATTTATTTAATGCATCTATTCTTTCATTGGTAGCAAATGAAAGCTTTTCAACTGGTGGGTTTACTAATTTTAAACTGTCGTTTCTAGACTGTGGTGAAACCCACCATATAAAAAATGAATTTGGATATTTTTTCTTTAATAACTCAACTAATGATTTCCCGTCTTTGGTTTTTAAACCAGCACAAAGAGCAGAATATCCAAGCGCATCATCTGCTCTATGGTGTCCTGGAAAATTTTTAGCCAATAACATGAAATAAGGTATGGCTCGTTGGTATTGTTTTTCATCATAGCATTTCAATCCCATTTCATAAATATGAACTGGAAGGACTCCTCCTTTAAATTCAGCATTTATGAACTGATTGATATATTCCATGGTTTCTGCGTCTCTCCCACATTCAAAAGAAGATCTCATCAGTCTATATTTAATTGCTACTGGATCAACAGGGAAAGTTCTACAGTTGGAAGCTGCAAGGTAATCTGTTACAGCTTCTGAATGTTTCCCAGAAAAATGTTTGATATTCCCTCTAAGTTGGTGAGCCCAAGCAATCATTTCTGGAGAGTTTTTCTTGTTGTTAATTATTGCCGCAAAAGCTTCCATAGATTTTGCATAATTCTTTTGCTTGTTTAAATATTCAGCATTTAATAAGTCTGTTACTGTTTTCCCAAAACCGGCTTCTAAAGCTATTTGATTGGCTTTGTTCTTGAATACTTCAGCTGTCAGATTTTCATTGATAACCCAAACTGCAATTGCAAGCCATTCTTGTTTTGAAAATCTATATAAAGTTGGGTTTGCTAGTATTTTTTTTAGTAAATCTACAGAAGCAGCGGCTGTTTGATAGAAAAACCTTTCTGAATTAAATTCTATAAGAGACCTATAAGCAAATCTACTTCTCGTATTAATATCTATGAAAGGCAAATCTGAAAGTTTATAAAATGCTGTTCCTTTTTGCCAGACTGTTTTTAATGAAGAGGCTACAGACTCTAATTTAGGCAAGGTAGTTGGTTGGGCATTTTCCAATAAAAGCATAAAATGAGTCATTCTAGCTAATAAAGTAGCTTCAGAGTCAGGGTAACGATTAATCAAATCAGAATAAATAGTAAAGGCTTCTGCTTTTCTGTTGGTATTTTTCAGTGCTTCGGCTTCCATATAAAGTCTTACATCTTTAAGGTTATTGTTTGCTTTTGTTGTATGGACTAGGTTATAAAGCTCCTGATACTTCTTACTGTCGTATAGAGTAGCTATTTTGGATAAGTTTTGTTCAAAGCTTTGTGCATAAATTGAAGTAGGTAAAATTATTGTTAAACCTAAAAGTATGGAGAATTTTTTTATACTTCTTTTTAATGAATTTATTTGCATTTCGTTGCCCCTCTATATTTTTATTCTGTTTATGATAGCAAAAATAAATGTAGAGTACAAGAAGCAAAATAACTTCTCTAAAATTGCTAAAAAAAAACACTAAGTGGGTCGATAGGAAATTACCAATATGTTTAAAAAATAATGATATTTTTGGAGGTAATTGATCATGGTGAAGGAAAGTCTGATGACTATTCCCGAGTTAATGGAATTTTTACAAGTCAAGAGGAACACTATTTATACTCTTAGAAGTATGGGGCTTCCGACAGTTAAGATAGGTCGATCTGTTCGTTTCCGCGTAGATAGTGTTATTAAATGGCTAGGTGAATTAGAAAAGACAAGTAATCCCAGCGTGACCAGTTACTTAACCAAAGTATAAGTTTATATAAAAAAGGAAGTTTTATTTTTCCTATGTTATTTGATTTATCTAATCCTTCAGAAGAAGTTATTTATCTGCTTTGTTTTTCTGTAAGCAGTAGCTTTTTATTGGGAAAAACACTATGCAATCTTTATAATGAGATTATGAATAGTAAAGAAGCTGCTGAAAAGAAGCGTTTAAGACACTTTAGGCCTTGAGCGATATTTACAGTATTTATTAAGCATTTATAACTAAAAGGTAGCCTTGCAAAAAGCAAGGTTATTTTTTTTTTTTTTTTTGTGTGTGTGTGACCTAACCAATCAGGGCAAACGCAAACTTTTCCTTTTATTGATCAGTGTTATAAAGTATCTGTTTTTTGTATCGTCCTTATCGGACGAGTGGGTATATATCATCTGTCCCTAGGGCGTTTTCAACA
>CAMJNS010000150.1 GCA_946407375.1 uncultured bacterium | reverse complement strand
TATTACTTATCACACCAGTGATTTAGAAACCCGTGATATTTGGCACAATGAAATGGGTGTTCCCTTAGACCATTTAAAGATGTTGGGTGATAAAGATAATTTCTGGACAATAGGAATTGGGCCTTCAGGTCCTTGTTCCGAAATATATATTGACCAAGGTCCTAGCGTTGGCTGCGGTAAGCCAGACTGTGCTCCTGGTTGTGACTGTGCCAGATTTTTGGAATTCTGGAATCTTGTTTTCACACAGTATGACCGCCACGAAGATGGTTCTTTAACTCCTCTCGAAAGAAAGAACATTGATACCGGTATGGGTTTGGAAAGACTTGCAGCTATTATGCAAGGCAAGCTTGATAACTACGAAAACGATTTATTCCAAGGCATTGTTAAAGAAGTAGAAGATCTGACTGGTCATCATTTCAACGATGATACCAAGACTAGAACAGCTTTAAAAGTTGTTTCAGACCATATCAGAGCATTGTCATTCGCTATTGCTGACGGCGCTTTGCCAGGAAACGAAGGCAGAGGCTATGTTTTAAGAAAAATATTACGCAGAGCTTCAAGATTTGGTTACAGCTATTTAGGTCAGAACAAGCCTTTCCTCTATAAGGTTGTTCCAACAGTAGCTAAAATCATGGATCACTACCCAGAAGTTTCTGAAAATCAAGATCAGATTGTTCGCATTATTTCAAGCGAAGAAGAACGCTTCCTGCAGACTCTCAAAACTGGTAGCGATATGCTCAATGAATACATTGAAAGCATGAAGCACGATAAAAAGACTATGCTTTCTGGTGAAAAGGCCTTTTTACTTCACGACACTTACGGTTTCCCATTAGATTTAACTAAAGAAATCTGTAAAGAACAGAATATGACCGTTGATGAAAAGGCTTTCAATGTTGAATTGGAAAAGCAGAGAGAACGCGGCAGAGCAAACGTTGTTTCTGCTTATGTTAACTTTGCAGCCATCAACCCCGCTGATTACCCTGAAACCAAGTTCACTGGCTACGAAACTATGGCTGACAAAGCCAAGGTTTTAGATATAGTCGAAAACGACGGCAAAACACTGGTTATCACTGATGTAACACCTTTCTATGGCGAATCAGGCGGTCAGGTTGGTGACAAAGGCGTTATAAAAGCTGGCGAAGCTGAATTTGTCGTAAGTAACACAGAAAAGACTGAAGGCGTTTTCATGCACTTTGGTTCTTTCAAGACCGATAAACATTTTGCCAAAGGCGATGAAGTAGAAATGCTTGTAGACGTTAAATTAAGAAAAGCTACAATGCGCAATCATACTGCTACACACCTTTTGCAGAAAGCTTTACAAGAAATCGTCGGCAGTCACGTAAAACAGGCTGGTTCATACGTTTCACCTGAAAGACTTAGATTCGACTTTACTCACTTTGAAAGTATTCCATCAGATGTTTTGGAAAAAATCGAAAACAGAGTTAATGAAGAAATTCTAGAAGCTCTCAAGGTTCATACTGACGTTAAGAGCTATGACGAAGCTATAAAGACTGGTGCTATGGCTTTGTTTGGAGAAAAATACGGCGATGTTGTAAGAATCGTAAATGTTGGCGACTACTCAAAAGAATTCTGTGGCGGCACACACATTGACAATTCTTCTGAAATTGGATTGTTCACCATCGTTTCTGAATCATCAGCAGCCGCTGGCGTTAGAAGAATCGAAGCTGTAACAGGTTCTGCAGCTCTTGAAAAACTTCACGAACTCAAGCATTTTGAACGTGATATAGCTAAGACTCTTGATTGTGACTTGAATTCTTCTATAACCAAAGCTGAAAAGCTGATGGCAGATGCAAAAGAACTTCGTCACGAAATAGAAAAACTCCGCAAGTCTGAAGCAAAGGGCAAAGTTGAAAGTATTAAGAATAATGCAAAGACTATTAACGGCTCTGCTTTGTATCTTGGTCAGACAGATGGTATGTCGGTTGATGAAATGAAGGAAATGGCAGACGAACTGGTTGCTAATTCCAAGGTTCCAGCAGTTGTATTGTTAGCTGCTGGCGGAGAAAAAGCAAACTTCGTTCTCAAAGTTGCTGCTGATTTGGTTAAGAAAGGGCTTCACGCCGGCAAACTAATAAAAGAAATCGCCAAAGTTTGTCAAGGCGGCGGCGGAGGAAGACCAGATATGGCTTCTGCTGGTGGTAAAGACCCATCAAAGATAGCTGAAGCATTACAAGTCGGCGAAAAGCTGATTTCCGAACAACTTTAAAAAAAGATGCTCCTCCACAGCCTATGCTTTGGGGGAGCATTGCTATAACCCCACTAAAACATATTCAACAAACTAAATTGGGGAAACAGAGTTTCCCCAATTTGAAAAATTATACATAAAATTTGTATTGTAATTAGCATTACAATCATATAAAATGATTTTAAAAGGAGGATAGTTATGAAAAACGCAACATTAAGTGTTCGAGTTGAAAATGATTTAAAAGTTGAAGCAGAATCCATTTTGCAAAAGCTTGGAATTCCTGTATCTGTGCTAATAAATTCATTATATAGACAGATAATTTATAAAAGAGGTATTCCATTTTCAATAACTATTCCTAATGAACCTAAAACTTTAGATGATTTTACTGAATCTGAACTAAATGCAAAAATTCAGCATAGTTATAAACAATCTCTTGAAGGCAAAGGTAGACCCTTTGAGGAAGTTTTTGACGATTTAGAAAGCAGGTTAAATAAATGATTTCCTATGAAATCATAATGACACCAGATTCTGAGAAAGATTTGTTAGAATTAAGTGATTATATTGCAAAAGTTTTATTAGCACCACAAACAGCTATTAATTATATACGGGAAATCAAAAATGGAATAAAAGATTTAAAGCACTTTCCTAAAAAATATAAGATAATTCAAGATGAGCCTTTTTATTCTTTAAAAATACGTAGGTTTATTGTAAATAATTTTTATATTTACTATAGAATTGATGAAGAAAATAATGTTGTTTATATATTGAATGTTATATATAACAAAAGGAATCAATTAAAAGTATTGAAAGACTTATGATTTCCCTTTAAATACAAAGGTTATGATTCTTGTTTCAAATAGTCCTCAAGCTACTTTTGAAAAAATAACTTCTAACTGGTATCTTATAACTGACGGCACTAAAGTTGGTTGGTCTTTCGGTGGATTTATAAATAAAGAAGAATAAATAATTATTGCCTAAAAGGACATAAATTTATTAACCTATGGCGTTGAAAACGCTGTGGCAATACAAAATAAACTTCCCTTTTTAGACAGCCTTTAAAAAAGAGGGGAAATTAGGAAAGCCGAACTTTTCAAAGAAGGCAAAAGCAAAAAAACAAAAACTATGATATTATGTACCTAATAGTTTTAAAGAGAGGTAACTATGTTTAAGAAATATTTCTGTTTTTTGCTTATTTCATTTGCAGCTATAACAGCCATCATTGGTTGTCATACTGGGGGGCACGCTCCATTCATCAATAGATATACTGACCCACAAATTACTAGCGAAGAACGAATAGTAAATAATGGAATTTTTGATGATATACAATTTCCATTTGGTTCAGCAGTCAGATGTTCTGCTAATAAAACTTTCCAGGATGGTGTAAAAGTAAGAGTTATAGAAGAAAAGACTGCTGCCGAACTAAATTACACTCTAAAACCACCTTATAATTATATTTATACCTATAAAATCTCCGCAGTATTGCCTTCAACAAACCCTCTCACTGAAGACATTCCAGTAAGCACTCTAGAAAATCCTCTCACCATAAGTATTCCCAACAACAGCACAGATGGAACCTGCTACATTGGCTTGAGAACCAGTGACAATGAACCATGGCGTTACTGCCTCGCCAATGACGGGAACAATGCAAACATCGCCTCTTCAAGACTAGCTAGAACCACATCAAAAGAATATACTTTAGAACTCTACAGATTAGGTCAAGAGTTCAGACTCTTCTCATTTGATAACCTAGACGAAAACAAAGCATTGGTAGACTCTTTAAGTTTTCCGACAGATACCAAAATAGGAACTAAAGACAACAAATATATAGGAAACCTTAGTGTTAAAGTCATTTTAAACGGTTTGAACCTTGATAATATCGACTATTCAAATCTAGTTGCCAGAGTAACCTACAGAAGCCAGAATGAAAAGGCAGCAGAAATAAAAGGTCTCAAACAGACTGATTTGAGTGACAAGGCCGTTTCTGGCAAATTTGCACACTTTTTTGAAATCGAAAACTTAAATGTTGAATCTCAGATGAGCGGAGAAGCTGTTTTCAGCTTTGTGCTCAATCTTAACGGTATAAACACAGAGGATTTTCCAACATCTTTTCTTGTAGAGTTTTTTAATAAAAACGAATCAAATAAGGTTCTACCTTTTATTTATACTAAGGTTTTCAGCTTTGTTACCGAAGAAAATCAAGACACACCAGAACCTCTTATAACTTATGAAATATCTTATAACCTTGACGGT
>CAMJNS010000149.1 GCA_946407375.1 uncultured bacterium | reverse complement strand
CACTCCAGTCTTCAGCTCTAACCAAAGGAGAAATTCTAATATCCTGGAATTTTATAGAAAACTTACTTGCTACAGTTTCAGTTGATTCAAGAAGTGTTGGAACAACATCGTCAAGATTAATTGAATCAGTCTGGAGTTTTTTCTTCTTTTCTTTTAAATCAGCAATATTCTTATTGAATCTTTTAATTTCATCATCAATAGAATTAAGCTTTGAAATTTCATTTCTTAAGTTATCAGCATCAGTTGTAAGCTTCTTGTGTTCCTGATCTATAGGATCCCAAACAGAATAGTAGAAACCAGCAGCAGTTCCGACCACTAATAATATACTCAAAAATAATGCAGCCATTATATTATTGTTCATGTTAATCCTCCGATTTCGAAGCTAAGTCGCGAAGTAAACGACAATTCAATTCAAATCTCCAGACAGGTTTCTTTTCATACATATTTTTCGTTGCACCTGTTAAGAATACATCGGAAAAATATTTATTGTTAATTAGGTCTTTAATAAACAATCTGATACCTTCTGTAAGATTGGCTTCTGCAGAATCTTTAAGTGGTCCTTTGTCATCGCCTTTATTTGAAGAATAAGCAGTAATCTGGACACGTCTATCTGAATCTATACGAAGATTAGTTATCCAAACCTTATCTTTTGGAACAACATCTTTGATAGTATCCATAGTAGCAGACCACTGAAGGAAATTTGCACCAGAGAGACGCTGCAATCTATTTACTTCAGAATTAAGTCTATTGTAGGCTTGTCTTGCTTTATCTCTATCTCTAACTTTCTGTTCTTTGCTCTTTTTATCTTTTTCAAGCTTATCAATTTCTGCTTTAACACCTTCATTATATGAAGCAAGTGCTTCTGAACCCAAATACCAACCTGCTCCACAACCTAAGGCAACTAGTAAAACAAAGAAGTAAGGAATTATACTACCTATTGGTATCTTCTTAGAGGGCTTTGTAGTTAATAAATTTACTCTAATCATTTAAGCTTCTGTAACTCCTCTTAATGCTAATCCAATTGCTACAGTGAATTGCTGTAGATTATTATAGAGGTCATCCGCATCTGGAACATTTACTGCAATGCCTTCCAATGGATTCCCAACCTGAACGTCAACACCCAATTCATTCATTAAGTAAGTACTAAAACCATTGAGATTAGCACTACCACCAGAAAGAATTATCTTATGAATCATAGGTTCACGAGACTGAGCTTTGAAATAGTCGAAAGATCTACGAATTTCAGAAGCTAATTCATCAACAGTACCTTGAATAACTTCAGAGATTTCACTTCCACCACCGTCTCCGATAGAACCTTCCTGAATTTTAATAGATTCAGCCTGATCAAATTCTTGTTTCAAAGTATCTTTAAGACTTTCAGTAATATTATTCCCAGCTATAGGAATATTACGAGTGAATTCAAGAATACCAGATTTCAAAACAGAAATATTAGTCGTTCTTGCTCCTGAATCTATTATTGCAACGACTTCGCCACCTTCCTGAGATTCGGCAGTCATCATAAAAGAATTTTCTAGAGCATTAATAGCGGCGATAGTATCAACATCTACTACTTCACATTTACCTATAGCAGATTTAATAACTTCAGTATAAGAAGTTACCAATTCTTTCTGGGCAACAACAAGCAGTATCTTATATTTTCCACCGCCTTCTTCTTCTTCTTCAACTGTTTTCAATACAGCATGGGTAATACTGACTTCGTCAATTGAATATGGAACATATTGTTCTGCTTCAATCTTAACGGTCTGTTCTAATTCTGCTGGATCCATAACAGGCAGTTTGGTGAAACGCATAATTACATTTTGCCCAGAAATTGAAGCATATATACTAGCAGATTTGAAACCACGTTCTTTTTTCAATTCTTTAATGACTTCTGCTACTGCAGCTGGATCACTTACAGAGCCATCAGCCATAGCTTCTGGGGGTAATGGACGATAACCATAATTAACTAATTCAGGCATTCCACTAGGATTTTTCTTCAGCTGTACTATTTTGACGGCAGAGGTACCTATATCAATACCTAACGCCATATTATTCGATCCAAAGCTGATACCCATATTGAACTTCCTCCAATATTATGACGATAAACTTTATCGACATTAAAATAAATTATTCTTCAATTTTCTATCGGCTCTATATTAACTAATATTAACATATTTAAAATATTTTTTAATAGCCTAGATTTTTTATAGCAACATCATGATAGTAATGAGCAAGAATCTGTCTGTAATTCCAACCTTTTTTCCCCATTCCTACAGCTCCAGATTGACACATTCCTACTTGATGTCCAAAACCTCTGCCAAATATGTTAATTTTAGTTAAAGGTTTTAGTGATTTTTTTGCAATTGAAGTTCGCGAATTAGTTACTGTTGGTACTTTACCGTCTAAATTCTTTCCCTTATTATTATTATCCTCATTTTCTTGCAATACCGCAATACTTTTTGATGGTTTATAAGAAATACATCTCCAACCTTCAGTTGGAATAGTTGCTCTTCTAAGGCCATTAGCCGTATAAACCAATAACTGCTTAGGAGGATACTGCATATGTGAAAAACTAGTAATAAGAATACTTGAATTATTCTTATATGGTCTTATTTCTGGTTCAACTCGTTTGTCTGCTTTTGCTGAAGCTATTAAGTTAGATCTTTCATTTCTGTTTCCTAAAACAAAAGTTGTACTTGGCAAATCAAAAATACGTCTTACAGTAGTACCTCTGATTTTTTGTTCACCATTATTAGTTTGAAAAACCATATATGTTACTCTGTCCATATTGGCAGGAGCTTCTAAAGAAACATTATAGACTTCCCCAAGCTTAACACCTTCTTTAGCCAAAGCAACACGCAATTTCCCTATATCCAGTTCTTGATTCCATCTATATTTGGTGCCATCAACACAATAATTGCAAATTACCCTACGCAAAAAAGGTTCTGGAGCTCCTCCCCATACTTCTTCATTATTAGAAGTCATTCCTCCACAGGTTGCATGATATAATGCACTTATAGGTTTACTATTATAAGATAATATATAACCTCTAGTATTCTTTATTGCTTTGTCTACAGATTCTCGTTCTGCACTTTTCCCAAAATAAACCTGGCAGTGTGTTGTATTACAAACATCTGCTCCATCAGAACCGTGTCTACCTTTATTTGCATAAGCATAAGTTCTTGCAATAACGCTCTGTGCTTTTAAAGATTCATCAGGAGAATTAGCCCCTATTTCCCTACCGACTACACCTCTCAAATAATCTTCAATAGGAATCTCATTAACTGCAGTAGCACCTTTGTCTGTCAGCTTTAAATAAAGTTTTCCTCTATATTCAGTGTTGTTAAAGGAAAAAATGTTTTTGGCTGGTTTAATATATAAAGTTTCGTTTAAATATTCTATTTTTTTCTTCTTTTTAGCGTTTTTATCTATGATAGATGTCCAAGAAAAAGTTTCACCCTTTTTCAGAACTTTGATTCTTTTCCCTTTTGAATTATTGATTTGTCCGCCTTCAGGGAGCATTACAGCAACTTTTGTATGCAATCCGCCAAGCTTTACTTTTAAAATTGGTTCAGAAATTTTATCTTTACGACTAGTTTTTTCTTCTTTTAACTTTTTATTAGGTTGGGAAATAGTTATAGATGATTTAGCAGCTACTTTTGATTTATCGTTGTTATTACTGTTTTTTTCTTCTTTTATCTTTTGAGGCTGGGAAACTTTTATAGATGATTGGGCAACTACTTTCGACTTATAAGTATTTGCGGTTGTTTTTTCTTCTTTTGCCTTTTCAGGTTGGGAAACTTTTATTGATGATTTAGCAACCATTTTTGGTTTGTTAGATCTGTCGCTAGATGCGTTTTTCTGACTATCAGAAACAGATGTATTCTTTGTCGCAGTCTTTGAGTCTGAAGAAGAAGCTCTTTGAGCTGAGTCAGATTTAGTGTTAGCTAGTATTGGAGGTGTAGATGTCGTAGTTTTTACTTTGGAAACTGTTGAATTGCTTTTTGTATCGTTAGAAGCAGTATAGGAAGGTGAAAAAACTTTTCTTACAGCTTTTTTAAGCTCTGTAGGGTCTTTTCTATAACTATTTGGAGTAATAGGCAAAACTTTAGTATCAGACAACTCAGCAGCTTCAGAAAAAACAGGGTATAAAAAATACAGCAAAAGAATTAAAGATATAAAATATTGTCCTGTTTGTTTGCTCATCCTATTTTTCTAATCTTATCTTATATCATTATTTAACTTAATTTGTAAATAGTTTAACTATAGATATGGGGGCAAAGGTAAACTTTTTCTTTTATTAATCACTGTTATATATTTATTATTTTTGTATCGTCCTTATCGGACGAGTGTAGGTGTATCATCTATTCCTAGGGCGTTTTCAACGCCCTAGATTAATAAAGTTATGTCCTTTCGGACATATAAAAAGTGACCGAAAGGTCACTACTTCAATAACCTAG
>CAMJNS010000148.1 GCA_946407375.1 uncultured bacterium | reverse complement strand
GCGAAGAAATACCCAAGGAGTTGGAAGCTGAGTATGTCGATTATTTCAACAAGCTCTGCAATAACATGGGGGATTCTTTCTGCAAAAATAATCCCCATGAAAAAGAGCTGCTGGAGACCGGCATTTCCAGCTGGGTCAATCGCCTGTCTGAGGAGCACAGAAAAGAACTGGGCTATTATGGAAAAAGTAAATACTCCAAGAATAGTATTTTTGACTAAGCTTGATAAAGAAAACATTAATCTTGAAAAGACTTATGAATCTCTCAAAGCTCTTGATAGCAAAATTACTCCAATAGTTATTCCTTGGGGAACTTTCGATAAGCTCAAAGGCGTTATTGATTTAATCAATATGAAAGCCTATGAATATAAAGATGATAAAGGCAAAGCTATTGAAGAAAAAGATATTCCTGCTGATATGAAAGATGAAGCTCAGAAGCTTCATGACCAAATGATTGAATCAGTAGTTGAATGTGATGACGACCTTATGAACAAATATTTCGAAGGTGAAGAAATCACTTCTGATGAACTTAAAGCAGCTCTTTGCAAAGGTATTGCTACAAACCAGATTAAGCCAATGCTCAGCGGTATGTCTTTAAAGAATCTTGGGACAGAAAACCTTCTCAAATTCATCGTTGAAAGTTGTCCATCACCAGCAAATAGCCGTGTTCTTCCAGCAGTAAAATATGGAACAGAAGAAGCTATTGAATTGAAAAATGATCCAAATGGTCCACAAGCTGGTTTCATCTTCAAGAAAATTAATGAACAAACTGGCGATATGCTTTTAATGCGTGTTCTCAGCGGAACATTTACAACTGGCGTTGATATTTATAATCCAGCTGCAGAAAATTCTGAAAGATTCAGCAGCTTCTCAACTCTTCGTGGTAAAAACAAGATAGATGTAGAAAAAGCAGTAGCAGGCGACATAGTTGCTCTTGTAAAACCAAAATGCACTACTTTTGGTCAGACTCTTTGCTCTGAAAGCAATCCTATCCAGATAAAAGTTCCAGCTCTTCCACAACCAATGTTGCAATATGCTGTTTCTCCAAAAACTAAAGCTGACCAAGAAAAGATGGGTATTGGTTTGAATACTCTCTGCGCTGATGACGGCGTTCTTACTTATAAGTTTGATCCAGAATTAGGTCAAGGTATCATTTCTGGTATTGGTGATACTCATATTGATGTTGCTATTAGCAGACTTAAATCTAGATGGAACGTTGAAGTTGATATTTCTAAGCCCAAGATTGCTTATCGTGAAACAATTAAAGGAACTTCTAGAGTTCAGGGTAAACACAAGAAACAATCTGGTGGTAAAGGTCAGTATGGTGATGTTTGGGTTAAATTCGAACCTAACAAGGGTAATGGCTATGAATTTATCGATGCTATCGTTGGTGGTGTTGTTCCAAAGAACTTCATTCCAGCAGTAGACAAAGGTTTGCAGGAATATAGTCAGCGTGGTGTTATCGCAGGTTTCCCAACAATTGACTTCAAAGCAACTCTTGATTTCGGTTCTTACCACGATGTTGACTCTAACGAAATGTCATTCAAGCTTGCTGCAGGTCTTGCTTTCAAGAAAGGTATTGCAGAAGCAAAACCAGTTCTTCTTGAACCAATTTATGAAGTAGCTGTTACTGTTCCTGATGAATACATGGGCGATATCATGGGTGATATGAATAAACGCCGTGGTAAAGTTCTTGGTATGGATCCAATCGAAGGCGGTAAGCAAGTTATTAGAGCTACTGTTCCACAGGCTGAAATGTACAAATATGCTACAGACCTCAAATCTATGACTCAGTCTAGAGGCGAATTCACTATGAAATTCTCTTCTTATGAAGAAGTTCCTGCTAACGTAACTGAACAAGTTGCTAAGGAATACAAAACTGCAGACGAAGCAGAAGACTAATAGTTATAAAGTCAGAAAATCCCTCTGTAATTCAGAGGGATTTTTTTTGTTCTTTTTAGTTTAAAAATTTTTAAATTTTTTATTAAAGTTTTTTAGACATCTTCCGATTATGTTCAGGTATTAAAACACACAAATAGTGTACACACAGGTAATAGGGAATTAAGGGAGAACCTGGATGATAAATACTAATCATAATCGTGAAAAGGAAAATGAGAACCAGCTTCTTAAAAATTATTTTAAGGATTTAAAGAAGCATCCGCCTATAACAAGGGAAGAAGAAGTAGTCCTTCTTGACCAAGTTAAAGCAGGAAACGAAAGAGCAAAACAGCGATTAATCTTAGCTAATCTACGTTTTGTTGTTGCTGTTGCCAAGAGATACAAACATATAAATGAAGTTCCGTTTGAAGAGCTCATTGCTGTTGGTAATCTTGGTTTAATGCGAGCAGCTCAAAGATTCGATTGTGCTAAAAATGTAAGATTTATATCTTATGCAGTTTGGTGGATAAGACAGGCCATGATACAAATCGTTTCTAGCCACGCTAATCCAATTCGGTTGCCTCTCAATAGAGTTCATACCAGTCTCAAATTGAAGAAAATAGAAGAAAGTCTTACAAAGAGACTCAATAGAAAACCAACATTAGAAGAATTAGCCGAAGAAGCGATGATGAGACCTCAAGATTTACAGCGCTTTATCAGAGATATTCCTAATGTAGTTTCTATGGATTCGACTCCTGTAGATTCTGAAGAAGATCTTTTCTTAAGAGATGTTATTACAGATACGGATTACGATCCTTTAGCAGAAGCAGAGAAAAGAGCCTTAGACGAAGAATTAGAAGAGGCTATGAGTTGTCTTACTGATAAAGAAAGAATTGTGGTTAATCACAGATTTGGATTGAATGACACCAGATCTTATACCTTAGAAGAAATAGGAAAGCTTCTAGGTGTAACTAGAGAAAGAGTTCGACAAATAGAAGCTCAAGCTCTTGACAAGTTGAGAAATCCACGTAGAAGTGAAAACTTACAGTATTATATAAGTTAATTAGCGAGAACCTCCAAAGTAGGAGGTTCTCGCTAATTATTTATAGAAAATAACATATTTCAAAAACAGGTCAGGCCCAACCATTAATTATGAAAACATTGATTATTGCATTGTTTTATAAAGATTAACAAAATTTAATGCTTTCCTCTGCTAAAAAATATAGGGCAAACGCATTATAAATTCTTTTCTAGATGAACTTCGTTTTGCTTTCAGCAACGCCACGGCGTTTTCAACGCCTCGCAGAGAGTGTGCAAAACTCGAAATTCTTTAAAAAAATAGTATTTCTTTCTATGTTGTCTACACATTGTCATAACCGTATAGCTTTCAGGGCTAAAGCCCATACGCTATACTTATTATGACAAATGTGAAGACAATAAGCATAATCTAATTAGAACTTGAAAATCTAGTTTTCGCACACCCTCTCGCAATGACGGTTATTATTTAAACTTTGTTCATAATTAGTAAAAAAACTTCTGATTAATACAGATTTTAATATTTTTAAATAAATTTTAATGCGTTTGCCCTGGCTAAAAATAAAAAAGGATTGAAATATACAATTAAATGTGATAGTATATTCACGAAATTAATGAATCCTATGTTTCATTGATTAGCGAGGATGGCGGAACTGGTAGACGCGCTAGACTTAGGATCTAGTGTTTCGCGACGTGCGGGTTCAAGTCCCGCTCTTCGCACTTAATATATATCTTGCGGGATTAACTCAATTGGTAGAGTGTTACCCTTCCAAGGTAAAGGTTGCGGGTTCGAGTCCCGTATCCCGCTCTTAAAAAAGCCGTTATAATAACGGCTTTTTTTATGTACTTTTTACTGCAACAAGGTTTCTAAAATAATAAAACCTGCTATTAAAGCAGGTTTTTTGTTGTCTAGAAAAGAACAGATAATGATGGAAAGCTATTGTTTATTGGGTTAGTATCCACTCTGCAGCTTCTAATAGGTTAGGAAAAGTTGGAACATTTTCATAGCCATCAAAAGAGCTTTTGGCGATACAAACAGGTGAGACGTTTGAAGCTATACCTATTTTTATATCTGAAACTCTATCACCAATCATAAAAGAGTTTTTAATGTCTACGTCAAAATCTTTTATTGCTTGCAAAATAAGTCCTGGTTTTGGCTTACGACAATTACATTCTGCTACACCTTTATAAGGGTGTTCAGGATGATGGGGGCAATAGTAAATAGCATCCAAAGTAACTCCGCCTTTTTTTAACAGTTTTTTCATTTTATCATGAACAGCTTCGAGCTGTTCTTCGGAAAACAATCCTCTTGAAATGCCGGATTGATTCGTTATTAATATAAGCAAAAAGCCTGCATTTTGTAATTTCAACAAGGCTTCGGTTACTCCTTCGAAAAGTTCGTAATCTTTAGGATCAGAAATATACCCTGGATCAGGGTTTAGAGTTCCATCTCTGTCTAGAAAAATAGCTTTATTCATTTATAAATTACCTTAATAGAGCTAAAGTATAATTTTGATTAATCGAGTGGCAATTCATTTTCTATAAGAGGTTAGAGAATAGAGAAAAGAGATTGGAGAATTGTTTTAGCAATCGAAATTCTGTTCTACAACCATCATTATTGCCTAGAATTAATAATTTAACATAGTATAGATAATAAATCAAAATTGGTTAGGCAAGGCAAACGCAAACTTTTTTAGCTACTAATCTATATTTTAGAAGTAGCGTCCTTTT
>CAMJNS010000147.1 GCA_946407375.1 uncultured bacterium | reverse complement strand
CTGAAAACTAAAGCTGAAGGTGAAAATTGAAAGTTGAGTGGTTATTAATCCTCTCCTTGGAGCTGGTCTAAAAAAATAGGTTTTTAGACAGTCTTATTGAGGAGAGGTGATTGCGTAGCAATCAGAGTGGTGACCTAACTTTAGTTACTTTCAAATTTAGGATTAAGTGAACCTGTAATTATCTTTGTAAGCAGACCGCTTTTGTCTGTATTTGCCAAATCGTTAATTATTTTTTTTGTAAATTTTTCATAAAATGAATCGCCAGGTACTTTCCAATTATTGATTTTAATTTCAGATGGGAAAAATCCTTTTTCGTTTTTGCCAACAACAAAGCTAATATATAATTTGCGTATTGTATATCCAGAACAGATTAAAAAGTATCTGAGTTCTTTGTCTTTGTAGTAATGTCTAACTCTGTGTAAATAAACACCAGAGACAGGTGGTATTCTAATTGATGAAAGTAAGGCGTTGTATTCGCCGTTAGTTAAGCTAATATCTTGTTGAGTAGCTATTAACTCTTTAATATTTTTTTCTTGGAGACTCCAGAAATCATGGTCTGTAGGACCCTCAAATTCAGGAAGTACTGCATCTGTACTTACAGATTTTAGAATAGGGCTGAAAAAATAATATCCAGCCCCTATTACTAAAATATTAAATAGAATCAGCAAAAAAAAGAAGCAGCCAATCCCCTTTATTAAAGAGATAAAACAGCCATCTTCTTTCTTTTTCTTTTTAGGTAATGCCTCACCCATAGTTTAGCCAATACGTTCCAATACTGACTTTTCTTCGAAGGATAGCAATTTTTCAACATCTAATAGAATAATTAGTTTGTTTTCTATTTTTGCGACACCTTGAATATATTGAGAACTTATATTTGATGAAAACATTGGCGGAGCTTTTTCTATTTCGTCAGCATAAAATCTCATTACTTCGGAAACGTTATCTACTATTAAACCAACTTGGTTCTTTTCTAGCTCAACAATTAAAATTTTGCAGTTTTGTTTTGCAGCTTCATTAATAGCTAGATCGAAACGTTTACGCAAGTCAAGTATAGGGATAATCTTACCACGAATATTAATTACCCCTTCTACAAACTGTGGTGATTTTGGTATTTTTCGTATATCAGTCATCTGAACGATTTCTCGAACTTTGTTGATATAGATAGCATATTCGTCTTCACCTAAATAAAAACCAACAGCTTGAACTTCTTGTCTGACACTAACTTTTTTTTGAACAGCCATTATTTCTTTTCCTCTTTATCATCTATTGCAGCATCTTGAACTTTATTTTCAAAAGAAGTCTTTTTATTTCTCATATAAACCATAAATTGAGCGATTTCAGCTATTAAAACCGCTAAATCGTCTAACATTCCAGGACCAAAAGTAAACAAATCACCTGGAATTAAATCAATAGGACTTATAATATAGACAAGAGCTAAAAGGAATAAAACCCTCTGAGCAGTGGGATTGTTGTGTAGTCTTTTTAATAAAGAAGGTTGTTGTTCTGCCATATTAATTAAGTTCAAAACTCAAAGGAAGTAGTTCTCTAATATTTGTGCGTTTAATATCGCCTTTATTGTTAGCTAGAAGAATTTCAATATCGTGGGAAAATTCGCTTATAACTTGACGGCAAATTCCGCAGGGTGGTGTAAATTCTTCTCTATCAACAAATATTACTAGTTTTTTAAATTCTCTTTCTCCATTAACTACAGCAGAAAATATTGCTGTTCTTTCAGCACAATTTGTAGCCCCAAAGCTTGCATTTTCAACATTGCAACCCTGGAATATTTTGTTTGAAGCTGTTAAAAGAGCGGCGCCAACATGGAAATTAGAATAGGGTGCATAGGCTTTTTTGCTTGCTTCTTTTGCTGCATTTATTAATTCTTGTTCTGTTACCATCTATAAATTCCTTTCGTCATTGCGAAACCGCAATTATTTACGTCATTGCGAGAAAAACGAAGTTTTTCGTGGCAAGTGTCAATCTCTAAATAAACTTTGTTATAAGCGAATTCCATTTATGGAAAATAAATCATAGCTAAAATAAAAAGAACAACTATTTCAAGAATTTTACCTATATAATCATCATCATCAGTCATCATAGAATTATTCCTTTGTAAAGATTCGTTGTTGCAAAAGACAATCAAGAATGACTTTATCGCCTAATAAACAAGTTTATTAGCATTTCTACTTATATTATAATCAAATATAGAAGTAAAAGACAACAAAAAAACACCTCCGAAGAGGTGTTTTTTTGAAAACAAAATATTAACGTTTTGAGAACTGTGGTCTTCTTCTTGCGGATTTGAGACCGTATTTCTTTCTTTCTTTCATTCTTGGGTCACGAGTTAAATAACCCATTTTCTTGAGAGAAGATCTAAATTCTTCATTGA
The DNA here is from genome assembly GCA_946407375.1 of uncultured bacterium. Taxonomy (GTDB): domain Bacteria; phylum Muiribacteriota; class Ozemobacteria; order Ozemobacterales; family Ozemobacteraceae; genus RUG334. Next base: position 2,388 of record CAMJNS010000147.1, on the reverse strand, counting down.
ATTTAACAAGAGCACGAGCAATACCATGACGAAGAGCACCAGATTGACCTGTGCTGCCACCACCAGTGATATTAGCATAAATATCGAACTTACCAAGAGTTTCAGTAGTGGTAAGAGGCTGAACAACAATCTTACGAGTCAAAGCGATTGGGAAATATTGTTCAATTGGTCTTTTGTTGATTATAATTTTGCCTTCGCCTTTGCAAATGCGAACACGTGCAGTAGCGGACTTTCTTCTACCTGTTCCCCAGAAAAATAAATCTGCCATTTTTTATTGCTCCTTTCTTATTTAATAAGTTTAACAGCTTTGGGTTTCTGAGCAGTATGTGGATGTTCAGCACCAGCGTAAACTTTAAGCTTGCCAAGGTATCTCTTTCTCATTTTGTTGCGAGGAAGCATTCTCTTGACTGCAAGCCATAACATTTTGTCAGGAGCATCTTTAAGAAGGTTACCGTAAGTAACAGACTTAATTCCACCTAGGAAACCAGTATGCCAGTAATATCTTTTGTCGGTCTTCTTGGCACCTGTTAGAACAATTTTGTCAGCGTTTACAACGACAACATAATCACCACAGTCAACATTTGGAGTGTAATCAACTTTGTGTTTACCACGTAAACGAGCAGCAACTTGAGAAGCTAAGCGACCTAATGGTACGTCTTGAGCATCAACTACAATCCATTCTCTTTTTGCTTCAGCTTTTTTTACTGTAAGCGTTTTTTGTTCTTGACTTTCGAACGTCTTCACCGATTATTTCTCCTTTCGGTTAATACATGACTTTCATCAGATAAAGCCCACCTGGTGGAGCAGGTGCCCCAAGTCGTCTTCTATCATGATTACAGTACAGTTCTTTTATTTCTTCAGCAGTCATCTTGTTGGTTCCAACAAGATATAAAGCCCTTGCCATGTTACGAACCATATTATGCATAAAGCCAGTTCCAACAACGTCAAATTGAAGAATATCTTCTTTTAAGCTTATTTCTGCTTTAAGAATATTTCTTACAGTGCTTTCGTATTGTTCAGGAGATTTTGCAAAAGCCGCAAAATCATGTTCACCAATGTATTCTTTAGCTGCTTCTTTCATTTTTTCGATATTTGGTCGCTGAGTTAATTGCCAATAAAACCTTTCATCGAAAGGTGATAAGGTATCAACAAGCTTCCACAAGTATCGATAATGTTTACCACGAGCTGAGAAACAGGGGTGAAATCCTTCTTCTACTTCTTCCGCCCTGCTTATCCTGAGACTCCCCGGAATAGCACTGTTTAAGCCAATGATTAATTTTTCAAGCGGTATCGGGCATCTTGTTCTAATTAACACTACTTGTTCAATTGCGTGAACACCAGCGTCTGTCCGACCCGCACCTACAGCACGGCTTTCTTCACCTCTGGTTATAAGTTTGAATGCTCTTTCTAGTTCGCCTTGAACAGTGGGAACATCCGGTTGATACTGATAACCGAAAAATGCACTACCATCGTAGGTGACGATGAGTTTAATGTATCTGACATTATTTGTCAAGCTATTTTTATTCTTTTTCTTTTCAAGATAAGCTTTTTCTTTTTCTAATATTTTTTTTGTTCTTTCACTCATCATAATTTAAGATAATTTAAGACCGCATTTGGGGCAAAAAGCAAAACCTCCAGATAATGGGGTTCCACATTTTGGACAAAAAGCGTATTCAGAGGGCTTGATAATATTCTGTTGTTGAGGTTGTTGATAAATTTGTTGAGGTTGAGGCTGAACAGGTTGCTGATAAATCTGTTGAGGTTGAGGCTGAACAGGTTGTGGTGTAGCAATTTGATTTTTTACTGAGGCTATTGCACTAGCATTTGGATATTTTGGTCCCCAATCTTGATGATAAATATCATTACCGCCACCACCAATATTTATAGCTGGTCGTCTACCAGTAAATGAAGACCTCAAGAGAACTAGTCCACAGATAAAGCATATTCCACAGAGTATATAAAGATGGTTTTTTTGAATTGAAGTATGAATTTTGGGATAAAATGGGAGATAATAAACTGTTACCTTACCACCTTTTTTATGAATTAACTCATTTTCAGTAGAACTACCAGTATATTTTTCACCATTTATGGTAAATTCATAAGAATAGGTGTATTCAGTTTTCATTTTAGGCTTAATAACATTATTTTTTTTCGTATATAGAAAGTCACCACCACGTTTTGCGTGGACCTCACGCTGAGAATTTTCTGTAACGGTTGCTTCAATATTAGTTCCGACAATTGGAACAAATGCAAACAGGCTGCATAAAAGACATATAATTCCAAAAACAAAAAATAATAATCTATTTAAACATGAAAACATTTTTATTATTTAATTCTCCTATCACATACCACTCATCACTTACTCCACATAACTTACCACTTACCACC
>CAMJNS010000146.1 GCA_946407375.1 uncultured bacterium | reverse complement strand
TATTACTTTTATTCATATATAATGGGTTTTGAAAATCAGAAATAGAATATAAGGAATTTTTCATGAGTGAAAATAACGAATTATTACCTGTAGTAAATAAAGAATCAGGTGAAAATAACAAATTATCACCTTTGGCATATAAGGAAATTGATGGAGATCAGTATCCAAGCGTTGTTCCTGCTACCGAAACTCCTGCTGAATTTACCGTAAAAGCAATTATAATAGGTATAGTTATAGGAATCATTTTCGGTGCTGCCAACGCCTATTTAGGTTTAAAAGTTGGGTTAACTGTATCAGCTTCTATTCCAGCAGCAGTTATGGCTGTTGCTATTTTTAAGATTTTCTTCAAAGGTGGAACAATTCTAGAAACAAATCTAGTTCAAACAATTGGCTCTGCTGGCGAATCTGTTGCTGCAGGCGTTATTTTCACTATTCCCGCATTTTTTATCTGGGGAGCTGAAATATCTAAGTTAGAAATTACACTTATGGCTATTATTGGCGGTTTAATCGGTGTCATTTTTATGATTCCGCTAAGAAGAAGCTTTATCTCTAAAGAACACGGCAAGTTGCCTTACCCAGAAGGAACAGCCTGTGCAGAAGTGCTTGTTTCTGGACAGGGTGATGTATCAAAAGCTAAGACTCTCTTTTGGGGTATGGGAATAGGTGCTTTATATCAGGCCTTGATGCATAGTAATCTTTGGGGGTTATGGAGTAAAGAAATCAGCACTGATATTCCAGGTTATAAAAAAGCTGAAATATCTGGCGAAATTACTCCTGAATTACTTGGTGTAGGTTATATTATAGGTCCACAAATTGCAGCAATAATGTTGGGTGGTGCTGTTTTAGGCTGGCTGGTTCTTATTCCTTTGATTGCATTGATTGGAGAACATTCCACTGTTTCTATTTTCCCTGCTACAAATTTACTAATTAAAGATATGTCTGCAGGAGACATCTGGAGCAATTATATAAAATATATTGGTGCAGGCGGAGTTGCTTTTGCTGGAATTCTTTCATTGATTAAATCAATTCCTATGATGATTAGTACTTTTAAAACTAGTATTAAGTCCTTAGGTAACAATACATCTGTTTCTTCTAAAAGAACAGACACAGATTTATCAAGTAAAGTAGTTTTTGGCTCTGCTGCATCGCTTATTATTGCTACAGCCATATATATGAAAGCTCTAGTATTTGTTGATAGCCTTTGGTTATCTATTGTGGCAGGCTTTTTGGTTGTTTTATTCGGTTTCTTTTTTGTAACTGTTTCTTCAAGAATAGTTGGTTTATTGGGTTCTTCTTCAAATCCAATTTCGGGAATGACTATTGCAACCCTTTTACTTACAAGTGTTATATTTGTAATTAGCGGTTTGTCTACTATGCCAAATGCAAAAATAGCAGTTTTAACAGTTGGTGCTTTTGTTTGTATTGCTGCTGCTATTGCTGGTGATACTTCTCAAGACCTAAAAACAGGTTTCCTGATTGGTTCTACTCCAAAATACCAGCAGATGGGTGAATTAATAGGCGTTGTCACAGCAGGTCTTACTATGGGTTTTGTAATGTATTTGCTAAAAGATGGTATTGTTCAAGGAGAACTCAATGCCCCACAGGCAAACCTTATGAAAACAGTTATTGATGGCGTTATTGGTGGGAATTTACCCTGGACTTTAGTTATCTGCGGAGCTTTTATTTCTCTAGTTGTTGAAATGCTAGGAATAAACTCTCTAGGCTTTGCAGTAGGTCTATATTTACCAATCTCTGTATCAACACCTATTATGGTTGGCGGTTTGATTCGCTGGTGGGTTGATAGAAAGAAAGATGACCCACAAATTGATGAAAAGCGTGAATCCGGTGTATTGTATTCTTCTGGGTTAATTGCAGGAGCAGCACTATTGGGCGTGTTGATGATGGTTGTAATGGGATTATATGATAATTTATCTACTGTTCTTGACCCAATTAACAAACCTGGTATTCACATAGAAAGCCAAATTAACAACCTAACAATTAATGGACAGCCTTTTAATGGAAATTATTATAAGGCCGAGCCATCAGCTTTTGCATCTAAGAATGAAATAGAATGTGTCGTAAAAGGAACTTACAACGGAAAAGAGCTAGAAGAAAAGGTTCCTTTAGGTAAGAATCAAAAGACTCATCTGTTTATAAGAAATGGCGAATTAGTTTCCAACGAAAATCATAAAGATGGTGATTCTCGTGGTTTGATAGCTTTTATATTATTATCTGCTTCATTGGTATATTTTTGTTCAAAAAAGATTCCTAAAAATGAGTAATAATATATTCCAAAAAAAGTAATTTTTAATTAGATAATAATGAAAGTTCTTAAGTTTGTCCTGATTAAAAATTCTAAATTGTACAAAGATAATAATTCTGCTATAATATTAATTACTAATTATCTGGAGGATAATTTATAATGAATGATGAAGACTTTGTACAAAGAATGAAATATAGTCAATATAGTGAAGAAGGAGTAGAAGAAGAAAACTACTACATAGATAATCACATAGAAGAACTAGATATGTTCTTTGAAAATGACTATGCTGAAATTCAAGATTTTTTCAGTCCAGAGTTAAACATTAGTGAACTAATTGAAAACGAAGATCCACAATACATAAAAGTTACTAAGTTTTACGAAAAAAAACTTTCAGAAAGTTCAAAAGCAGAAACCTATGCTAGCAAAAATACTGATAAAATACCAGCTAAAACCATAAAAGAACCTCAAGGAAAGTTAATGGTTTGCCCAAATTCTGAAGCTGGTTTAGGTATTCTTGTAATAAAAGACCCAGAAACAAAAAAAGAAAACATTCGAGCTGTTTTTCCCTTTATAACAAAAGGACATGAATATCCTTGTTCTATAAGAAATGTCAAATTGGACTATTACGGCAACGAAGCTTTAATAGAGGCTTTCGTTGACGAAGAAGAAAATTTGCTTCTGACTTTCTATGATATTCATTATTTGGACAATAGAAACTTTTATAACCCAAATGATACTTTTAAATTTAGATTAGTTGGTTTGGCAAGTTATATTGAAGTCGTTGAAAATGATGACCTGATATCTGTTACTCAAGACCAAGACGATAATAATGAAAGATATGAATTGTATTCTGTTGTTAAAGCTATTGAAAAGTATAGCGACAATGTTAATGGTGAAAAGGTATTTCGTATCACTATCTCTCTTGGTTATACTCCTGATGGTGAAGATATTCCGTTAGATATATATGTGACAAAACGCAGTCTAGGCGGTAAGCTTCTTCCTGAAATTGGTGACAATATTTATGCAGAAGTCCATATCCACGGTTATTTGACTGGAATTGAAAAATAAAGAGCGAAGTAAATTGATGAAAACATCCAAATCGTTATTGGTACTCTTTCTAGCTATATTAGTTTTTAGCACCTCAATTTTAGGTTGTGGTGGAGGTAGTTCCAGTAACAGCGAAGCACCTTTAGATGAAATAACAAGATTAGCTTATATTAAAGAGGCTTTTACTTTTACTTTCCCTCTTGTCTATATGTATTACACTAAGGTTCGCTTCACTAATGCCATGTGCCCTACGCCGACTTCGGCTCCAGTTAACCAATTCTGTCACTCAGAAGCTATAGCTGATGTTGATTTTGGAGAAACAGCTCATGTTAACTATGATGTAGTCTGTTCTCAAGCATTTTTAGATTTAAAAGATGATGCTGTTGTTTTCACAAAGCCAATTCCTGATAGATTCTGTATGTTTGAGCTCTTTGATGCATATACTAATTGTGTAATAACTATTGGAAAAGGCACTAAATCAAATAAAACTAAATATCTGATTACGGGTCCTAACTTTAAAGACAAAGTTCCTAGTGGAATGACTCAGATTAAGGTTCCTACCAATCTTGCTTGGCTTATTGGTCGTATTCGCTGTTTCGGTGAAGAAGATTTAGATAATGTTAAAGCTATTCAGGCTAAAATAGATGCCAAGGTGTTAAAAATCTACCAAAGTGGAGGTCGTCAACCTTATAGTCCTTATTACGACCCCAATGAATTTGTTCCTCTAACAAAGCTAAATTCACTAAGTTCTGATGAATACTTTAACTTAGCTAATAAACTTATGCAGACCAATCCTCCAAAAGCTGCCGATGTAGAAGTATTAAAAAGAATTAAAAGGGTGGGGGTTGGACCTGGTCTGACTTTTAAGTCTAGTATTTTAGGGGAAAACGGCACTCGTTATTTTGAAAGCATGAAGTCACAATGTATGACTAGCGAATGGAGTTCAAAGAGCCAGCAATATCTTTTCCATACCGCTAACCACGATGCCGGCCTTTGGCATTTTTATACTTACGATATTGGGAACTTCGGTACCGAATATGATTATAGAGCTTTTTGCGCTCTAAATTATCTTTGTGCTCACCCTAATTCAACCTGTATCACTTATTTTAAATATAAAGATGATGATAATATTACTTTTAATGGCAGTTCTACTTATAGATTGAGATTTAAACCTAGTAGATTCCCGCCATTAGAAGAAAGTGGGTTTTGGTCTATAACTCTATATGATTCTAATAATCATTTAATTACAGAAAATGAGAATACGGTTTTTTCTGTAAGTGATTTAACTCAATTAGAACCTGATGAGGTTGGATATATAGATGTTTTCTTACAACCAACCAGTTCTAGCTCATCTAATGCAAGTTTATCTGCAAATATACTTCCAACTCCTAGAGGCAAAGCTTTTCATTTGATGATGAGAATATATCTGCCTAATGAAGCGGCTATAAACGGTTTTTGGGCCGCTCCAATTGTTACTAAGGTAGAAGCCGAAAACTAGGTTTATGCATTAAATTTTTACTGGATCGCCACGGTTTACCACGCAGT
>CAMJNS010000145.1 GCA_946407375.1 uncultured bacterium | reverse complement strand
AAGTTTCCGAAAAGGAAAATGCGATTCACAAAACTTAGCTAACAACAGCCTCTGAGTAACATCAGAGGCTGTTTTATTTTAGGCTCTTAGAGAAGACCCACTCCGGCACTACTTGCCACCTCTCCTCAAGGAGAGGCTTTAGAACAATAAAAACCAACCACAATAAAAATAAAAAAATTCTATAATTAGTAGATTAAATTATTTAATTAAACTATCTATTTATGTCGTTTACTATAATTTTTCTAATTATTGAATTGATTTGCCAAGCTCATAAGCCTGCTGTAATTCTTTCTTGCCGTTTGTGTCTCCTGGTTGGGTTACATACCCACACAGAATCTTTCCAAGACTTTTCCAGCCAATGTGATTTTCAAGATGGTCATACCAGTATTCACTTTCATCAAATTCTGCTCCTTCTGCAGCCATAATAAGAACAGATTCTTTCTTCGGATTAGCATAGTTCGCATCACTTTCAGCTATTGCAAATAATCGATCGAAAGCATTCTTTAAGAATCCTGAAATAAACCAGTAATAAAGCGGAGAGGCTAAAACAACAACATCTGCTTCTTTATATAGGGGATAAATCTGCTCCATATCATCTCTTTGTGTGCAGGGATGCTCTGAATTTTCCCCACCATGCCAACAACCAAGACAACCGTTTATTTTCATTCGAGACAACTGAAATTCTGACACTTTGTTACCAGATTCTTCAGCACCTCTTTTAAACTCTGCCGTAAGTGCGGAAGTATTGCCATTTGGTCTAGGACTTCCATTTAAAATAATTATATTCTTTGCCATAATTTTATAATTCCTCAAAATGATTATTGATACTGATGAAATACTTTAGCGATAATCTTCCATTTGCCATCTTCTTTTATGAGACTATGGAAATCGGTAAAAGCTAAGCCATGCCAATTTTCAAGTGTCACACGAGCAACTGCGGCTGTTCCTTCAATTGTTAAAATATCAACTCTTGATTTAGCTTCAGGGGAAGCTCCAAAAGCATCTACTGCTTCATAGAGAGCTTTAATAGAACCGTTATAATAAGTTCCGTTAAGATAGCCATACATAAGCGCATTGTCGGTAAAAGCAGGTTTCATAATATCGCTTTTGCCTTCTTTGCACGCATTTGTATATTTTTCAATAGTTGCGAGAACATCTTCATAGTCTGTTACTTTAACTTTTTCCATGTTTTTTCCTTTGCTGTATTTGATTTTTGATATTATAATTATAGCTATCAATATATTTTTATCAAGAACGCACTTTTTTGTAATATACTATCAAAAAATATAGTAGGGAGTATTAGATGAATATAGAAAAGATAAAAAAATATAAATGTCCTGTTGAGGCTGCAATGGATGTTGTCGGAGGGAAATACAAAGCACAAATTGTTTACGAGTTGATTAGTGGGAAAAAACGATACAATGAAATTCAGAAGACTTTACCTCAAGCTACGCCTAGAATGCTAAGTAAACAACTTAAAGAACTTGAAGAAGATGGAGTAATAAATCGCATACTATATCCTGTCGTTCCCCCAAAAACCGAATATTCTCTTACAGAACTTGGTGAAACATTGGTTCCTATTGTTGAAGCATTATGCAAATGGGGAGAATATTACTTTAATAAAGCTGGAATTCCTATTCCAGAGTGAAAAAGCATTAAGTAAAGTTTTGAAAACAAAAAAAATTATAAAAAAATTTTTTAGCGTGGATTATAGGTTTTTCATTTTGTCATATATTTATGAAAGCGAAAGAAATAAAAATAAAATAAAAAAATTCAGGAGTAGATAAAATGAAAAAAGTATTCTCAATGGTAGCATTAATGGTATTCATGAACACAGCAATGGTTATGGCAGCTTCAGATCTAGTATCAGACAATCGACAGGATGTCACTTTAAGAAGCGGCAGAACCCAAGTAGAACTTATGGGCGACAAACATACTGGTTCTGATTATATAGATCCAACAAAAGCAGGTATAAGAGTTTGAAAAACAGAAAACAGACAGTAAGGTTGTACCCAGTCAAGAAAAGTAGACACTTTGCTCACCTCCTTCTTTTGAAGCCTTTTTTGAACGAACTTAGGCTTGTCGGAAAGCACTCTATTTTCAAATGTATTTTTTTTTCGGAATTTCTCCCTTGTAATACCTCTTTCTATAGTTATTTGGAGTATCAAAAGCAAGCAAATCTAAAGATTGAAAGAAAAATTGCGATTCACAAAATTAAGTAAACAACCGCCTCTGAGTAACATCAGAGGCTGTTTTATTTTAGCAAAATAATGCCCTCTTTTTTAAAGGGGGATGTCAGGCTTTGCCTGACAGGGGGATTTTTGATAAGTTTATTTAGTTATAGTAAGTTAAGTCCGAAGACTATAGTTAATAATGATATTTCTTTTCGGACACGACATTTCTAAGAAAGTGAGAGATAGCTCACTACATCAATAACCTAGGGTGTCGTAGATATCCTAGGAATAGAAATAAAATTCTAATTCGTATGATAGGGCGATACATAAGATAACCTAGGGCATCTATAATAGCTAAAAATTTAAAATCAGCTCATCACCCTTACTACACAGAATATTTTGCTTTACAGCAATTATGTTTAAAAATACTTCGAAACGAAAAAATAACCAACAATAGCAGTAATCAGGATATACACGGCATTTTATTTGATGTTTCTTGGCTTTGGGAAGAATATCTTGCAACAATTCTTAATTCAATTGGTTTTAAGCATCCACAAAATAAAGTCCAAGTTAAGAATACACCTTTTAAAATTTATGATAAAACCCAAGAGCATGAAGCTCTTATAAATGCTATTCCAGATTTTTACAACGAGCCTAGTAAGCAGAACACTTCCCCTCAAGGGGAAGCTTTAGAACAATCACACCCTATACCAACAAAACCTAAAAATTTTAAATTTTTTCTGCATATATTTGTACTTCAATAACTACACTGGCGTTAGCCAGCATACTGTACCTACCACCCAAACCAATAAACCTACAAAAATTCTCAAACCACAAACCACCGAAACACCACCATTACTAGACTTGCTAAGGATTGACTTTATCAAGTCTTAGTTTTATTATTTAAAAAGTGTAGTTAAAATAAGAGAGAAAGGCTGAAATATGAAAAAAATAATATTCTTAGTGGTTCTATTGTTGTTTGTTGTTTCCACGGGCTATTGTTCAAATGAATCTTTTGTAATAAAAGAACTTGATCTCGAACTGATAAAATGTCCTGCTGGTAGATTTATGATGGGAAGTCCAGAGGATGAATTAGGTAGAGAAGACAGATTAGATGAAAAGCTTCATTCGGTTATTATCTCTAAGCCTTTTTATATTGGTCAATATGAAGTGACTCAGAGTCAGTATGAAAGTGTAATGGGATATAATCCATCATATTTTAAAGGTGGAAATAACCCTGTTGAATCTGTAAGTTGGTTTAAAGCCAAAATATTTTGCATAAAACTTAATTTCTTATATAAAAAGTATTTACCAAAAGGCTATAGGTTTGATTTACCAACAGAAGCTCAATGGGAATATGCTTGCCGTGCTGGAACGACTACTTCTTTAAATTCAGGCAAAAACATTACTTCTGATTTGTATGCTTGTGAAAATTTCGACGAAGTGGGCTGGTATGATGATAATGCAGATAGACAAGCTCATCCTGTCGGTCAGAAAAAACCTAATGCCTGGGGAATTTACGATATGCATGGTAATGTTTTTGAATGGTGTAATGGTTTTTATGGAGAATATCCTGAAGAAGAAGTTATAGACCCTAGAGGCCCTAATAGTGGCACTTACTATATTAGTCGTGGTGGTTGTTGGAATTCTGACGCAGATCGTAACCGTTCTGCTTCTAGAGGCCTTTTTGAAGATCCTTATTATTGTGATGGCGTTACTGGTTTCCGTGTCGCAGTTGTGCCGATTGAATGAGCCAGGCTTTGCTTGGCTGCAAAAAGGCTATTAGCCTTTTTGCAGTGTGATTTGCGGGAGCAAACCTGAAGGAAGCGTCAGTGAACCCTAGCTGATGAGAATCCGTGGAAACAAGAACCTTGAAGTCTAACAAAAACCAAAACAAAGACGGAAAGTCCGAAAGAGGAAAGCTTAAAACAACAAAGCAAACCGAATAACCAAAAGGTGTAGGTGATTGTTACTTAGAACCTTGAGAGCGACGAACGCTAGAAGGTTGAGGCTCGAACAAATAAGGGCCGAAGGCAACCGCCAAAAACTCTAAGGGACACCGAAGACAGGAAGGGGAAGCTTAAAAGCGGTGACGCTCAAAGCCAACCACGAAAAGCCCAAAAGGCGAAGGCGAAAGGTGAAAAACCAAAGCCAAAAAGAAAGGCCACAGGCCGAAACAAAAAAGATTGAAAGTTTCCGAAAAGGAAAATGCGATTCAACAAAGCTTAGTTAACAACAGCCTCTGAGTAACATCAGGGGCTGTTTCATTTTAGCCTAATAATACCCATTTCTTAGAGGCTGTCTAAAAACTAGGTTTTTGCATTAAAGTTTTACTGGCTCGCCACGGTTCTTTCAGAACCTCGCGATGACGTATTGATATATAGACTATAAAATAAAAAAGTTTGCGTTTGCTCTATTTGCTATAATATGATTGTTAATACTTCATATAAGAGAGAAGAAACATGAATAAACTCAAAATAATACTATTGCTTGTTTTGGCGGTAACTCTATTATTGCCTGTTCAAGCAGCAGATAAAATAGATTCACATATCAGATTCAATGATTTCTATGGTGAAGTAAAAATCAGACCTAATGCCGAAGAAGATGACTCCTATGAATTTGTAGATTTAGATACAGTCATTTATGAAGACGACCGTATCAAAACCGAAGAAGATTCCGGTGC
>CAMJNS010000144.1 GCA_946407375.1 uncultured bacterium | reverse complement strand
AGATCTAACTTTATCAATAGTCTTATCTAAAGAATCCAGTGTTTGTTGCCCTGGCGACATAATAATTTGCTTTAAATCAGATAATCCCTGGCTAATTGCTGTATTAGTCTTTAAGACTTCACTAACAGAAAGGGCAGAATTTTTAATGTTCTGCATATAAATTTGAGTATCGATAACATACATTTTCTGCAAAATGTCTCTAGCAGAGGCATCATTATAACGAGAACTGATTGCACGGCAAGTCTGTTCTAATTTGGCTTTTGACTGTCCGAAATGTGTCTGTGCAAATCGATAAGCATCTAAATTGCTACCATTAATATTTCTTTGCTGATAATCGCTTAACTTAACTTGAAATGTTTTTGCTTCACTAATGCTATTAGTTGATACTGTATTTGCATTATTCTTGGAATTTCTATTAGAACCAAATAACGCTGCTTTAGCTGAACAAGTTGTGAAAGTTGCGAAAAAAGCAGCTAATAAAGCAATTTTTATTGATGTTCCACCGTCAAATAAAAGCATTCTGCTTTTACAGATGCCTGTTTCTTTTTGATTTGTGCCAAATATTCTGTCAGACATATTGCCTCCGAACGAACAGTCTTTTTTTGTATTATCGGCAGAATACTTGGTTTATTTAATCAACTATTTGTCATTACTTCTTATACCTTTCAGTTTCTGTTTTGCCACACTACCGATTGCTTCGCAATCAACCCCTCTACCGCAATGCTTTGCATTGCAGCCCCCTTCGTCTTTGACTTCGTCAAATCCACCTCCCCCAAAGCAAGCTTTTGGGGAGGTTCTTCGTAACACCCCCCAATCTTTGATTTGGAGAGCATCTTCAGTTACCATATCTCCTCAAAGAGAAGTTTAGGGCACTTACCACTTATCACCTATCACTTACCACTTTCAACTTTCAACTCTCAGCTCTAAGCTCTCAACTCTCAACTCTCATCTCTTCTTCCCATATTCACCTATTTCGCCACCATCCAGGGCTTCAACAGTATATTCTAATGATTTAACCTGATTAGTGTAATTCGACAAATCAGGAAGAACACTGTCTCTTTGACCAACAGCTATTTTTGTTCTAATATCCATAAAAACATTTTCAGAACGCATAATCTGTTCTTCAACATTTTTAGTAAATTCATCTATATCAGCTTGCTGTTTAATAATATTGTTTAATCTTGCCTGAGCTTTTAAACGCTTATCCACATCATTTTCCAATGAATAGGCATTAATTAACTTTTGAACATCATTCTTTATTTCTTCTAATTTTTTCTTAGAATTATATGCTTCATTTCTTCTTTTATTCAAAAGTAGAAGTTCACTCCATAACCTTGAAGCAGATTTCTTATATGCTCCTAATTTATTTTCTTCAAGAACCATCACAAGTTTTTTATACTCATCATGAGTTCCTCTATATTTTCCATTGAAATCAAGTAAATTTGGATTATTACGAACAGCGAATTTAGCCCCAACAAATCTGAATGGTAAACAACCGGTAGCTAAAGCTTCAATTCCAAAAAGACCTAATAAAACTGGACTGAAACTCCAACCAAGAGTGTTGAGAAAAACTGTAGATGAAATCATTAAAAATGAATTAATAATAATATCTGCTATCATCCATTTTTTATATTTATCACCTAAATCATAGATACTTAGAAATTGATTCCAGGTGCAGCCTCTTGCCCACCACCAGGTCATAAAACGTATTTGAATCTGTAGATTAATAATAGCAAAAACTATTGCTACAAACATTTCTACAGATAAAGTTCCTATCATTTCCATGTTTAACTCCTGAAAATCAAAGTGGCTTACTTAAAGGTGTTCCAGCTTTTCTTGGATACTTAGCTACAATAGTTTTAGTTTTATGTATAGCTATGAAATTACGTTCAAATGGTATTTCTGGAGGCGTAAGCCTGTAAATTTCAATATTATTAGTATCTATTCCTAATATCTTAAAAGCATTAGAAGCTTCAGATATTTCTTCGTCAAGTTTCGGACCTTTATAATAAAATGACCATCCATTATTAACAGTCAAAGGAAGAGTATATTCAGCTAATACTCTAATAGAAGATAAAGCTCGACAAACTACTAAATCATATTTTTCTCGATGATTTTTGTCTTGTCCTAAATCTTCTATTCTAGAATGTATAGTATTTACATTTACTAAGCCTAAAGATTTTGCCATTCTAGCAACAAAATCGACTGATTTCTGCCTACCATCTACAGCAGTAAAATTAGATTCTGGTAGAGCAATAGCTAAAGGAAGACAAGGGAAGCCACCACCTGTTCCCAAATCTAGAATAGATTTAGATTTCCAAAGAGGTAGCTTAAAGCACAAAGGAATCAAAGAATCTAAAATATGCTTAATAGCAAATTCTTCTGGTTCAAAAATTTTAGAAACACTTTTATAAAGTGGATCTGCTAGCATAGTTTCAGCCAATGCATCAAAAAGCTCTAGTTGGTCTTCTTTCAAATCCAACTTAAGCTTTTCATTCCAAGGCTTTAAAAAGCTACTGATTTTTGTCATTTCTCATCCTTTTTCTAATGGTCATTGCAGTAACTGCAACATCAGATGCTCTAACTCCAGGAATATGTGCCAAATCACCAATAGTATGAGGTCTTACAGCTAGTATCTTTACTCTCGCTTCATAAGTTAAGGCTGTTGGCAAATCATTAAAGAAAGAATCATCTAAAACGATTTTTTCCATTGATTCCCTAAGTTCAAATTCCTTTTGTTGCTGAGCAAGATAGCCCTCATATTTAATCTCTGCTTCAACTTCTGTAGCAGCCATACCATCTAAATTACTTATCTCAGGAATCAAGTCTTTAAATATATGAACATTAACTTCTGAACGTTTTAGTAGTTGAGCTAAAGTTACACTTGAAGCAGGAAGAGGATTAGCAAGTTCAGGAAAAAGAGATTGAAGCCTAGTTGGTGTTAGGGAATATTCAGTCAATCTTTGTTTAACAAATTCTATTTTTGAATTTCTTTCTCTGATAGCTTGAATCTTGTTTTCTGGCATTACATCAAAAGAATAAGCTATTTCTGACAATCTCTGTTCCGCATTACTCATTCTTAAATTGAGACGGAAAGGAGAACGTGAAGTAAAAACTCTGTAAGGTTCTTTTAGGCTTGTCATAGTAATTTCTTGAACCATTAAGCCTAAATATGAACTATCAGCATCAAGTATCAAAGGCTTTTTACCTTTTATTAATGCAGCAGCATTAATTCCAGCCAAAATACCTTGTGCAGCAGCTTCTTCATAACCTGAAGTCCCGTTGATTTGTCCAGCTAAGAATAAATTCTTAATAGACCTAGACATTAAAGTGGGATACAAATCTCCAGGATCAACTATATCATATTCAATAGCATAGCCAGGTCTGGTAATTCTAGCATTTTCTAGACCTTTAATACTATTTACATAGGCTTCTTGAACATCTTCTGGAAGACTTGTAGACATACCTTGTAAATATATTTCGTGACTATAATAACCTTCTGGTTCTAAAAAAACCTTATGGCTATCTTTATCTGGATATTTACTAATTTTATCTTCTATGGAAGGGCAATATCTCGTACCAGTTCCCTTAATATTACCAGAGAACAAAGCAGAACGCCCAAAGTTTTCCCTAATAATCCTGTGAGTTTCAGGGTTGGTTCTAGTAAGATAACAGGGTCGAGTCTCAAACTCACTATCTCCAGACCATAAGGAGAATGGAGCCGTATCAGGGTCAGTAACCTGTTCTTCTAAGCCTTCAAAATTTACAGTATTAACATCAACTCTTGGTGGAGTTCCTGTTTTAAAACGCTTAACAGGAAGTCCCAGCTTTTCTATAGAACTGCCTAATGCATCTGCTGCAGGTTCCCCTGCTCTTCCTGCCGAGAAACAAATATCACCTATATGAATTTTTCCTCTTAAGAAAGTTCCCGTGGTCAAAATCACTACAGGAGCATAAAAAACTTCACCAGAAACAGTTACTACTCCAGCTATATTTCCATTATCAAAATATAAATCTGTAGCCATAGCCTGTAAAAGCTTTAAATTAGGCTGTAACATAAGAGATTGGGTCATTCTTCTTATGTAACCATTTTTATCGGACTGGAAACGATTAGACTGAACAGCTATACCCTTGCGTGTATTTAATCGACGTCTTTGAATACTAGTTTCATCAGCTACTATTCCCATTTCACCGCCAAGAGCATCTATTTCTCTGACAAGCTGTCCCTTTCCCTGCCCTCCAACAGATGGATTACAAGGTAATGCTGCAATTGTATCAAGATTAATTGTTAACAAGAGGGTTTTCACACCAGCTCTAGCAGTTGCAAGAGCTGCTTCACAACCAGCGTGACCAGCTCCAACTACAATTACTTGAAACTCATTATTCTTTATATCATACATAATAAAAACTATAACCTATTTCATTAACATCAAAGCTTTCTTTGCTAATGATGAAACTGTGTCATTAGTATCTTGAGAAAGAACAACGAGCATTTCTTTTGCATCTGGAGTTCTTTTCCTCGACAAAAGTCTTACAGCAATAATTCTTATACTTTCATCTTCAAGTTTTATTGCTTTTGCTAACAGAGTCATTTGATCCTGCCCCATAACAAAAGCCACATCCTTCATACCATTACGTTGTTCATCAACCGAAGAAGAACAAAGTTTGGCATATATAGCCGCTGATCTAGGCTTATCAAAAGCAGGCGAACCAGAAGGTAAAGTCGTAGGAGGCTGAACACTTGGTTGTGGTTGTCTAAGCTGAGAAAGTGGTTTTAATGGTGTTACCGGTCTAGGTGGCAATGTAGAAGAAACCGGTCTAGAGGCATTTGGTTGAATATTTCCTAAGCTAGGCATAGATGGACTTGGACTAACAGGAGGTTTTGGTAATCCATTAGAATTTGAACCTAAAGAAGGAAGTGGCATACCTTGATTTGCAACTGGTGGTTTTGAAGTAGCTGCTTGATTTAGGCTAGGCAAACTAGGATTATTAGCTTGTTGCGGTGCTTGAGCATTTATATTTGGTAAGCCAGGATTATTAGCCTGTTGTGGTGCCTGAGCATTTATATTTGGTAAACCAGGAT
>CAMJNS010000143.1 GCA_946407375.1 uncultured bacterium | reverse complement strand
GCTCTGAAAGCTATACGTTTATGACAATGTGTAGACTACATAAAAAGAAATATTAATTTTTTAGGAAATTTCAAGTTTTCGCACGCCCTCTTTAGAGATGTTTTAGGATACAAGTCTTTCATCATTCTTATTTTAATTTGCGTTCTAAATTGAAATAAGAAAAACCTTATTCCAAAATTTGAAATAAGCAATTTTTTTAGTAATTATTTCACCTACCACCTACCACTCACCACATATCATCTTTCACTTCTCAGTTTTCAAAAATAATACTAGACAGTAAAAAAATAATAAAATAGAATTATATTCTGTATTGATATAGAGTAGCTTGGATATTTGTAGAAGTTAATCAATTAATTACATTAGAAAACGAATTTAATTATGTTAAAAGTTTTGATAGAATCATAATAATACCCCCTTTTGTAAAGGGGATGTCATGCAAAGCATGACTGGGGGATTTTAAAACCTCTCTGTCTCGCTAAAGCTCGACTTCTCTCCTTAAAAAGGGGAGTATTTAATCTTTAAAATAGTAATTGATAGATTAAAACATAAAGGATTGACGAAAACAAGGAATAACATTATGAATTTTGCTGATATAGACCATTTATTAGGAAGTAAAAAAGTTTCACTGGCTATTTGTATGCCAGAAGAAGTAGACAGCGTAACTGCAGCATACGAAGCATCAAAGCTTGGCTTTGTAAACTGTATTTTTGTTGGTAATGTTGATGTAATGCAACAATTCATAGATAAATGTGCTCCTGGTTTTAAGCCTGAAATGATCGATGCAAAGACTCCAGAAGAAGCGGCTTTCAAAACGGTTGAACTAGTAAGATTAGGGAAGGCCAAAGCTTTGATGAAAGGGAATATTTCTACTCCTATTCTTCTCAAAGCTGTTTTGAATTCAGAAACTGGTATTAAAGACTCAAGCGTTCTTTCACACACTCTAGTATACGAGCACGAAGGCAAGTTAAGATTCCTAACTGATGGCGGTATGATTCCTGCACCAACGCTTGAAAACAAGATAGAAATAATTAAAAATGCCTGCAAAATAGCTAAAAAATTTGGATGCAACCCTGTTAAAGTGGGTGTTCTTTCTGCAGCAGAACTTGTTAACACAAAGATTCAAAGTTCTCTAGATGCCGCAGTTCTTTCAAAGATGAGCGACCAAGGCTTCTTTGGCGATGACTGCATTGTTGACGGTCCATTTGGTCTAGACAATGTAATTTCAGAAGAAGCCGCCAAAATAAAGAATGTTAAGAAAAAATTTGAAGGCAACGCTGATGTTATGGTCTGTGCCGATATAGATACAGGCAATATTTTAGGGAAAAGTATTCTCTATTATGGCAATACTAGAGCTGGTGGTATGATTATTGGCGCCAAATGTCCTGTAATATTACTTTCAAGAGCCGACACAACAGAAATCAGACTAGACTCCATAAAGCTTGCCTTGGCTGCTGGATTCTAACCTAACCCTATTTACTAATAAAAAAGAAGAATATAATCATAGGAATCAGTATCTGAATCTATAGGTTTATAAACGAATTTACTATTATTATAATTCTTTGAAAAAATCTGCTGCAGCTTTTCTACTAGCATTCTTTGATAAAGATTAGGTGTAATTCCTTGTCCTGACCAACAAAACGCAACAACTTTAGCATTTTTAGATAATTTCTGATAGAAATCAAAATTATTGTCTTTATTATCTAATTCAACAGAATAAGATTTTAATTCACTAACAAAATTCTGCTTTGATTTTTCAATATCAGTATATCCATATAACCAAGCATTATAAATAAAAAGCGACTCATCTTCCAAATAGTCTTCATCACCAAAAACCAAATTAAACACTAATATGGAACAATCCTCTGGTTCTAGGTTTTCCAAACTTTTCTCGGTAATATTAAAAACAGCTTGGTGGCTCCTGAAAGATCTGTATCTTTTATAATAATAAGCCAATATTTCATCAGGAGGTAAAAGATTGTCATAACCTGCTTTATTGTTCACTAACCAATAATTAATTACTTGATATACTATGGATAAAAAGCTCTCTTTTACACCTTCGGTGCTAAGTTCATTTGCTGCTTCGTGCCAATAAAGCAAATAATCTAACTGTTGTTTTGAAAAGTAAACGTCTAACCAAGCTCTAAATGGGTTTATATTTATATCAATTGACTTCATCAAGATTTGATTAAAAGCTTTCATAACTTCTTCATCAGGAAAAGTATCAAAATTAGTAAACCAACTTTTAAACAATACTGCTTGACTATGAATGGGAACATTAATTGTTATTTCAGAATCTAAATTACTTAACCATTCCAAGGCACTAAATTTAGACATTACAGGGAAATACCAAGAAGGAGATTGATTTAAATCTTTAACACTATCTAAAACTGTTTCTAATAACCAAGAACCTTGAAAACGTAACATATCAGTTTTCCTCTGCGCCAATATTAGCTTGTTCAAGAATTGAAACAGCTATTTTTATTAAAAAAGGGTCAAACTGCAAACCAGCTTGCTGTTTAAGTTCGTTTATAATATCTTGGTCAGATTTATAGTTTTTTTTACGATAATTACGCTGACTACGCATAGAAGATACGGCATCAGCAATAGCCAATATCCTAGATGCAAGAGGAATTTGCTCCCCTCTTAAACTATCAGGATAACCAAAACCATCCCATCGTTCATGATGCCATCTAATAATTGTAGGAACTTCATCTGAAATATGAGCATCTTGTTTGAGATAATGCTCTGCCAACAAAGGGTGATTCCTCATTAGAGATAAGTCCTCTCCTTTTAACTTATGTCTACCTTTAATGACATCATTCATAACCATCAACATCCCTACATCATGTAGTTTTGCAGCAATTTCCAAACTTTTCTTTTGTTTAATCGACATTGAAGTTTTTTCTGCAATTTTAATAGCAATATCTGCAACTTCTTTAGAATGAGACTTCTTATAGCCTTCAACAACATCAATTATAGAAGAAACCGAATTGATTAAATTAGCAAAACGATTTTCTGAAGGACTTAATGATTGTTTTAAATCAAAATACTTGCAAGCTAGCCATATCAGCGTAGCTGCAAGTATTATATTAACCAAGAGTAGCAAAGTATCAATAATCCCTTAATTCTTTAATTTTACGTTTAATATTTTGAGCTTCACTATGATTGGGGAAATCTTTTATAAAGCTTTCATATTCTGCTCTAGCTTCTGCATATTCCTTTAAATCTTCATAAAGCTTTCCTTTATGAAGATAAGCATCGGCTGCAACACTAGTATCAGGATATTTACTAGTTACAGAATCATAATACTCAATAGCCTTTCTACTGCTTTCATCACTTTTTCTATATCTTACTTGACCATCTACGATTTGCTTTTTCATAGAATCCATATCGTTTTCGTATATTTGTCCAAGCTTATAAACCATATCTTCGTTGCCAGCAGCATTTGGATAAGCGTCAAGCATTTCTTCTATGACTTCTGCCGCTGCTTTATAATCTTTTTGTTTTTCATCAAGCATACTTACTAACTTACGATAAGCTTCCACACCTTCTTCTTGAGAAGAAGCATCGCGTATCGCTTTTCTATAAGAATCGGCAGCTTGTTTATATTTTCCTTGTTGAGCCTGCATATCACCAAGATCCAAATTAGCTTTTCCACCTTCTGAAGTATTAGATACTTCTTCTGCAAATTGTTCTTGAGTTTCCATAACAGCATCTGCAGACTTAGTTCCTTTAGAAAGCTTTCGAGTTTTTTCCTTAGCTACTGCAAAAAACGTACTGTAAGGGTATTCTGAAACAACTTTATGATAGTGAGAAACGGCTTCTTCTATCATTCCATTAGACTCTTCACATGAAGCTAGATTATAATATACTTTGTCAATAGCTAAGTAAGTTGGATAATTATCGATGATTTTTGAATAAATATCTATTGCGGAAATATAATCTTTAAGCTTTTCAGAATAGAGAGTAGCCAAATCAAACATTGCTTTTGGTACTTCGGAACCATTTACGCCATTGCTAGTAATACCGTTATTCATATAATCTGCAGCTTCATTAAAGTGACTAAGAGCAATACTCATTTCTGCTTCCGCTTGTCTATTTCGTATTTTTCCCATTTCATACAAAGCAGCTCCACGATATTTATCCTTTTGCATAAGTGGGCTTATTATTTCATAGGCTTTTTCATAGTCCCCTTCACCTAATGCCTTCATAGCATTTTGATATTCTAAAGTCCTCTGAATTGCTTGTGCATAAAGATTTGGAACAGTATTAAAAAAAATCGCACTACAACTGAATAAAAGAAGTAAACTTTTTTTCATATTTTTTACCCATTCTTCAAATTAAATAAATTGTCATTGAACCTATTTGATGATAACATATTTATTTGTATTAGGTATAGTTAGAATTGATAGAATAATATAAAAATGAATAATAATCTTAATTTTCTTGTAAAATCAGCCGATATAGGAACAGAAGATAGAACTCTTTCTTCTCAGGATTCTAAAATTGACTTTAAAATGTTGCCGATAGACAAGGTTTATCCTAATGTCAATCAGCCACGAAAGTTATTTGATAAAGAAGCCCTAGAAGAATTAGCTCAGTCTATACGTGAAAATGGAGTATTACAACCTATTTTAGTAAGACAAATTGGCAATAACTATCAGATTGTTTCTGGCGAAAGACGTTTTCGAGCAAGTAAATTAGCAGGAATGAAAAGCATACCTGCGATAGTTCGTTGTTTAAACGAAGAAAAAACCATGCTTGCAGCTCTTATCGAAAACATTCAAAGACAAGACCTTAATCCTGTCGAAGAAGCTAGAACCTTAAGAGAAATAATTCTGAATTATGGACTAACTCATGACCAATTAGCCGAAAAAGTAGGAAAAAGTCGCTCCGCTTTGACGAATCGCTTAAGGCTATTGCAACTTCCTCCTGAAGTCCAATTAATGGTAGCAGACGGAAGAATATCTGCTGGTCATGCAAAAATGCTTGCTGGCTTAAAAGATAACGAAACTATTAAGTTTTGGGCAAAAAAAATCATAAATGAGCAATTATCTGTTTATGAAACAGAGAAACAAATTGGTCATAGTAAAGCCAGTGAGTTACAGCAAAATA
>CAMJNS010000142.1 GCA_946407375.1 uncultured bacterium | reverse complement strand
ACAGATACTTTATAACACTGATCAATAAAAGGAAAAGTTTGCGTTTGCCCTGATTATCATAAAAAAAGGCTTTGGATAATCCAAAGCCTTTTTCTATCCTATCTGGCTTAAAGCTTGTAGCTTATAGCTTAACGCTAAGTATCAGCGTTTAACCGCTTCCTTCAAATCGTTGAGAAGTTTTTCTACTTCTGCTTTATTCTTAGCTGGAACAGCATTTTCAGAAGCGTAAACATAATTCATTTCTCTTAACAAAGAGCGATATACAACATTGTTTGGCTGCTTTTTAGCTTCAGCAACAGCTTTCTTGAATGAAGCAGTCTTACCGGCTTTTACGTCTTTGATTACTTCGTCAATGATAGCTCTTTTGCCCATTTCATCTATCATTTCGTCCCACATAGTATCTTTGGCGAAAGCCAGTTCTCTATATAATTTTGGAACATTGGCACCCATAGCAGAAGGCAGGAAAATTGCAATTCCATGAGAATTTTCAAGCTTATCATCGGTATAACCATGGGAAATAACAGCTTCTTTCTGGGCCGCACGAAGTTTTTCTATAGCTGTAGTTAGACCTGCATCATTTACTTCTTTTAAGTAAACCTTCATAGAGTCAAGAAGACTTATTAAATCGATATTTTCATTGTATGCATAGTGCTGAGCCCAAGCTTGTGCTCTACCAACAATGCCAGCATGTTTCCCTGCAATAACAGCTTTTGCGAAACCATTAATTGCATCGATTAATTTGTCAACTTTTCTTAAATCAACTGCAGATTGAGTTGTTGCCTGGAAATTATCGCCCATTTCTGAATAGGATGTTAAATATGAACCAACCCAGTTGTCTGCAAAGTCAGCTGGAGTCATGCCTTTTTTAACGTCTTTCAATATTTCATCATATGGAGCTCCATCGCCTGGTTCTGTTTCTTCAGAAGCTACCATATAATCAGCATAATCTTTACAAGCATAAAGAACTTCTGCCATCTGCATCAAGCAAGCATCGAAGCCCAGAACGTCAATCTTCTGACCTAATATCTGGTTTGCTTCTTTTAAAGCTATAGAGAGCTGATTAGTGGTAATGTGATTGTTAGAAGAATCGTCGTAAGAAACGCCTCTTACGATATCTTTTCTTTTATCTTTCCAACCTGAACCGTGATTCCAAATATTGAAACAATAATGTTTTGCAGGATAATTTTCTTTAACGAATTTGACGAACTTCACAAATTCTTTGTAGTCGCCCATATCAAGTTCGCCCATATCTTTGATTTTTTTGATGTTGTCTTTTTCTATATAGTTTATCTGGGCCGGGCCTCTTTCTCTGTCTATGAGAGTGACTATATTCATATAGTCGTTAGAACCTACTTTAGCCATTTCTTTTTGGTCTTGAACGCCAAAATAATCTAGATTATTGTCAGCATTAAGGAATACAGCAACTGTCCAGTCTTTGGTTACTGTTTTTTTAGCTTGTGTATTTTGTTTTGCAGCTTCAAGATTAGCAGTTGAAAACACAATAGCTGTAGAAGCTAGAAGGGCTGTCAGAGTTTTATTCATTAGTTAATCCTTTCAAACTTATCGTCATTGCGAGCGTTAGCGTGGCAATCCAGAATTACCTTACCTTATTCTTTTATAGTATACAGAAATTATAAAAAAATAGCAAGAAAAAATTAGATAAATCTAACTTAATTTTACAAACCTAACAATTTTGCTTTTCTTCATTCCCAACTTTTTTTATGGCTAAATCAAGGTCTAAGTCATGAAGTCCATGATAAGCTTTCATCAAAAAATCTAAGGGAATTTTTTTTATCACTTCTGAGCTTGGAATATTGTAATACCATTGATAATAAGCGTAAAATTGCCCTATCCAATCAGGCATAAAACCTTCTAGAGCTTTTCCTGATTTCAAAGCATATTTTTCTGTGTCTGAAAAATATGTCCACAACTCTTTTGCATCCATAGTATTAACATAGGCTTGAGACTCATCAATGCTTTTTCTTGTTTTGCTAAGCATATATGAATTTATAAAATCTTTTGTGTCTTTATCAGGATATGATTGAGCAACCAGGTCAAATAACTTCCCTTGGTTTTCCACTACATCATTTAGATATTCTTTTATATATGCCGGCATATTTAACAATCTCCTAAAATAGCGTGCTAAAGACTTTTGTTACTTTATTTGCATCAGAATCAATCAGGTTTTTCATGTTTATACGTGCATTGGAATCTCGTTGGTTATACTTTCTGTTAAATTCATCGTAATTTACAGAATATATTTCATTTTCAATTTCTTGTAATTTAGAATAAGCCAATTCTGATTTAATGCAGTATTGGATTCCTAATCCGCCAAGAGACAATAAATTTTCAAGAATATCAATGTCTATGTTGTCTCTGACAAATTCTTTTGCTATATAGAAAAAAGAGGCATTGGCTCTCCAGCCTTTTATTACATCATAACCAGTAGTTTCAATACCATATTTATCAATAAACTTTGAAGCAAGCACACGATATCTTTTTGAATCCGCTGCTTCTCTATGTTTCATCAATTCTGCCAACCAAGACAATAGGTTGTTCTCCTGAAAATCCAATATTTTCAGCTCTTTTAAGTCTAGTTCATATTTATGCACCCAACCGTTTGTATTATTAGGCTTACAAACTGCCCATTCTTTGGCTAGTTCTATATCTTCTGTAAGATAGAATCCACGCCCATAATCATGTCTGTCGTTACCTAATCCAAATGTAGGGTTTACTATTTTTTCTGATGTACCGTGGTATAGTATTATTTTTTCTTTAATCATTATTTTTATCTTTCAAAATAATTATAAACCACTCTATCATTTCTTATCTCTTGTCTTTCTAATTTGCGTGAAAAAGCTTATCTTTTTTTCTCTTTCTTCTTTTTCTTTCTCATCTTCTTCCAATGATTGATTGGTTCTAAAATATCCAATATGGTTTTCCCACCAGCCATCTAAATGACCTGTCCTTTCAAGAGCATGTAGCCTTTCTTTGACTTTTTCGCTGATTGGCGACTGCTGCTTATGTTCCCAAGGTGTAGCAGGAAGAGGCGTAAAAGTATGCATATGAACTTTTATTGCATATTTTTCAATCATTTCTTCCATAAAATCAACTAATTCAAACTGTTCTTCAAAGGTTTCATCAGGATTGCCAACTATAAAATCAACGTGAGGCATAAAACCATATTCCCTTAATAAAGAAATGGCATTAATAGCCTGCGCTCTTGTATGCCCCCGGTTCATTTTCTTCAACATCTGGTCAGAACCAGTCTGAACCCCCATTACTATTGTTGGATTCTTCAAATATGGTGTTACTAGCTCCATCACTTCTCTTGTTACAAAATCAGGTCTGACTTCTGAAGGGAAACTACCTAAGTTTATTTCTGGCACACCAGCATCAGTAAGCATTTCTAATAAAGCTTTTAAAGCCTCTAGATTTGGGCTTCTACCATCTGAACCATAAGCAAAAGCATTTGGAGCCAAGAATTTGATTCTTTTTCTTGAGGGTTTTCGCTTAAAATACTCTTTAACAATAAATTTTATGCTTTCTAAAGAACGATGTCTTAAAGTTCCATTATTTAATCTGGGAACTCCACAGAACATACAGCCATATTTGCAGCCGCGGCTTATTTCTATAGGTGGCAAGTATTCTGTAATATCTGAAAAGCCTGGATACAAATCAAGGTTTACTTTTGCTTTCGGAGCATAATGTATTCCTTTTTCAGTTTCGCCTTTCAGCCATTTTTCAAGAAATTCAGGGAAAGACTCTTCCCCTTCACCAACAGACACATGGTCAAAGCCTAGTTCAGAACAAGCCTGTGGGGCAGAAGTCGGTTGAGCACCCCCACAAATAGAGGTAATCTGTGGATATTTTGCTTTAATTTGCTTTATCTCTCGACCAACTTCAAGCATATGAGGCAGCATAAAGGAATAAACAATCAGTGTTTGTGCTTTTTCTAGTTCATTTTCTGGTTCAGGTTCGCTACTAACCCATTTAACCAAATTAAATTTGTCTAAGAGTTCCTGTTTGCAAGCTCCTAGAATAGCTCCAAGACTTACTCTATTATAATTTTGAATTCTTATAACCAGATTTGGCTTATTGTCGGACATTTTTATTTCCAGTTTCTGAACGGTATTCTCGAAGTAACAATTTCAACTTTTGGAAGCTTGTTCTGTTTTAAAAACATTGAAAGAGAGTTAGTGGCCAAATCTGTATGAGGAGAAGGTCCAACAACTATTTTATTTAAACAGTCTTTGGAATTTTGGTCACATATTTTAAAATTTAGATATGGAATTAATGAAAAAACACCTTCTCTGAAAGCCATATTTTTTTCTCCACCGGTTGCAGTAGATACAAGACGCCATTCCTGCTCTTCCATAAAGCTTTCATCTTTAATAATTGGTGCCAATTTACAAATACTAGTATTGATTTCTTCTATCATCTTGCCATGATCTAGCATTTGTTCACTGAATTTTTCTATCCAGCAATGAATAAGGTATTTTACTAATTCTAGCTGTAAAGTAGGGTTATAAACACAGGGCCACACAACAAAATTCTGTTGTTTGGCAATAATCGACAATTCTTTCAAATCAAAACCCAAAGCATAACCTTTTCCTTGGGCAGCATAACCACGCCACTGACTTAAAAGATCGCCTGACTCACAAAAAGACACAGTACAAATATGGGTTTGGTCAACTTTTGACAGACTATGCCTTATTTCGTTCAACAAACTTCTATGCTGTGCATTTTGAGATTCAGCCACCATTCGGCGAAGTTCTCTTTCTAGCAATTTAAAAGTAAGAAAGACTTCGTTTCTATCATTAAGAAAGTGAGCCTGTGTAGCCCACATTGTTCTTGTAGGAATAATTCCTAAAATACCTTTTTGGGTTGTATAATGGTAGATGGTTTCTGGAGGTCTTAAAGGAAATACCGTCTGATATAGGTATTTTTCAAATTTTTCTAACATTTTTCTAACCCTTTTTTACTCAATGTATCTAATTAATATATCACAGTCAGTTAAAAATTGTTAGATAGTCGTTGCTTTTTACCAGGGCAAACGCAAACTTTTTTAGCTACTAATCTATAGTTTAGAAGTAGCGTCCTTTTTGGACGCTTTAGTTTTTTAGTATCTCGTCCTAGGGCATCTTCGATGCCCTAGGTTATTGAAGTAGTGACCTTTCGGTCACT
>CAMJNS010000141.1 GCA_946407375.1 uncultured bacterium | reverse complement strand
AAAAAGAAAAAATAAAAATAGATCATTTGCTTTTAAAATGAAATATTTAACGAGAGATAATTATCTGGAACCTATTAGATATTTAAGAGAATTAGGTTGCCTAGATGAAATGTTAAATCCAAATTTAACTAATGTTATTTTTAAAAAACAAAATGAGAGTTCGACATTATATATTGGTGATTTAGAATGGGAATCTAAAGAAAAATCTAAAGCAGATAGAAATGCAGATTTTTTAGGGACATTTTTATTAATATTATTACAATCAGATGATAATGAAAAATTGAAAAATATGACTTCAATGATTTTTATTGAAGATTTTAATTTTGATTTACCAAGCTTTAATATGATAAAAGAAAGTATAGCTAAAAAAGCTATCGAATTTTTTCATTTAAATAAAACTGAAGACATTGATTTTGAAGATGATAAAACTTTTTCCGGAGCTTGGTGGCTTTCTAGTGAACAGAACTTTTCAGTAAAAGATTTGTTTACTCGTAATATAAGAACTAATTTAATGAAATTTGTTGATAAAGGGTATAACATAATTGGTTATAAACATTTATTAATTATTATTACAAATAAATTATATGAAACTGAAAATTATTATCAATTAATATCTGATATGAAAGAGATTCATAAAATTTTTAAATCAAATAAGAATTTTTATAAATCAAATAATTAAGTTAGTATGAATTTAATGTTATAAATGAATGAAAGTAGTAATATATAACTTAGGTTTACATAATATATATTATCAGACGTTTTAGATTTTTATATATAATTTACCCTATGGCTGATTTATCATTACATAATTAGATGTTCTAATAAGATTTTTAAATTTTATGTTTAAATTATAAATAGTTTTGTTAATAATAAAAAAATCTTAAAACAAAACTTTTCTTTTTTATTAATAAACTGTATAATCTCTATTACAAAGAATTTGAGTGTACAATTATAAATGTTCAAGGAGTTTTCAGAATGACAACTAGCGGTAAGCTTGCCGTTGTAGCAGTTGGTGGCAATTCTTTGATTTTAGACAAGAAACACCAGACTGTAGCTGATCAGTATGATGCAGCTTGTAAAACCATGGAACACGTAGCCGATATGATTCAAGAAGGCTACAACGTAGTTTTAACACATGGAAATGGTCCACAGGTCGGTTTTATTTTGCTAAGAAGCGAAATAGCAAGTTCCAAGATTCATCCAGTTCCACTAGATTCTTGTGGTGCTGATACTCAAGGTGCTATCGGTTATAATTTCCAAATGGCTCTTGGTAATGAATTTAAGAAACGTGGAATCAAAAAGCCTGTTGTTACTGTTGTAACACAAGTTTTAGTTGATAAAGACGACCCATCATTTAAGAAACCAACTAAACCAATTGGTCAGTTCTATACTGAAGCAGAAGCTAAAGAAAAGATGGCTAATGATCATTGGGATATGGTTGAAGATGCTGGTCGTGGTTGGAGACGTGTTGTTGCTTCTCCATTGCCAAAAGAAATTATCGAAGAAGATGCTATTGAAACTCTTGCTTCTAAAGGCTTCTGTGTTGTAGCTGTAGGCGGCGGCGGAATTCCAGTTATCAGAGATGAAAAAGGAATGTTAAAAGGTACCGCAGCTGTTATCGATAAAGACTTTGCTTCTTCATTGCTTGCTTCTAACATTCATGCTGATGCATTTATAGTTTCTACAGCAGTTGAAAAAGCTTGCTTGAATTTTGGCAAGCCAGATGAAAAGCCTCTTGATAAATGTACCGTTGCAGAATTGGAAAAATACTGCGAAGAAGGTCATTTCAAACCAGGTTCAATGCTTCCAAAATGTCAGGCAATTATCAAGTTCATCAAGAACGGTGGAAAGCACGCTATCATCACTAACCCTGAAAACCTTGCTAAAGCTGTTCGCGGTGAAGCTGGTACTCATGTATACCCCTGATGCCAAGCTAAGTTTGGAGTTGTAGGTGGTAAATAAAAGACCCCTTCAGTCACTGCGTGACAGCTCCCCCACCTTCGTGTGGGCGCATCTTTAGAACTGCCCCCAATCGATAGATTTGGGGGAAGTGGCAGGCGAAGCCTGACGAAAGGGGTCTTCATTGTCATATATGCAGTCTATAACTGCTCGCAATGACGATTAAATTACAAAGTAAATATGGGCAGAGGCCCTAAAAATAGAAAAGGAATTAAGTATGGCTAAGTATTTGAAGAAATTTATGCTCAAGGTTAACGAAAAAGTTCTCAAGAACACTATTGAACGTGCAAAGAAACAGAATATCATTATTCCTACCTATGCACAGCAGAGAAATCCTGATTTGATTCCTGAAAAGATCAAAGCAGAAGTTAAACCTCATGGTCTTTGGGATGTTCATCCTCGTAACCTTTTCAGAATCACTTGGAAAAACAATGTCGAAACTGGTCTTTATGGCGATGTTAACTTTATTGAATTGCCACAGGAATTGACTGGCGTTAAAGCTAGAATTTTCGGTCTTATTGGTAAATATTTCCCAACTGGCGCTCATAAAGTTGGTGCTGCATTTAGCTGCTTAGTTCCAAGACTTGTAACAGGCGAATTCGACCCAACAACTCAGAAAGCAGTATGGCCTTCAACTGGTAACTACTGCCGCGGTGGTGCTTATGACTGTGCTCTTCTCGCCACTCCATCAATTGCAATTCTTCCAGAAGAAATGAGCAAAGAACGCTTTGACTGGTTGAAAGAAATTGGTAGCGAAATATTTGCAACTCCTGGTTGTGAATCTAACGTTAAAGAAATATATGACAAATGCCATGAACTCGACAGAGAACGCGGCAACAGCATCGTAATTTTCAATCAGTTTGCTGAATTCGGTAACCCAATATGGCATTATCATCAGACTGGTTCTGCAGCTCTTGAAGTATTCGATAAGATTAAGAAACCTGGTGACAGAATGAGTGCTTGGGTTTCAGCTACAGGTTCTGCTGGTACAATCGCTGCTGGTGACCATATTAAGAATGTTCACCCACATGCTAAGATTGTTGCTTCTGAAGCTCTCCAGTGCCCAACTCTTTACAACAATGGCTTCGGCGGTCACAGAATTGAAGGTATCGGCGACAAGCACGTTCCTTGGATTCACAATGCTAGAAATACTGACGTAGTTGTAGCAATCGATGATGAAAACTGCATGAGAATGCTCAGAGTTCTCAATACTCCAGAAGGTCATGAAGTTCTTGCTCAGGCTGGCGTTAAGAAGGAAATCATCGACAAATTGAATCTCCTTGGCATCAGCTCAATCAGCAATGTTCTTTCTGCAATTAAGACTGCTAAGATGTTTGAAATGGATGAACATGACTGCTTGTTCACTTGCTTGACCGACTCTGCAGCAATGTATCAGTCTCGTCTCCAGGAACTTGAACAGGCTCACGGCAAATATTCTCATGACAGAGCAATGGCTGACTTCGAACGCTACTGGCTCGGCGAAGATTATCAGGATATGGAAGAACTCACTTACTTGGCTCGCAAGAGAATCCATAACCTCAAATATTATACTTGGTGCGAACAGCAGGGTAAGACTGTTGAAGAAATCCGCGAACTCTGGGATCCAGAATTCTGGGAAGACCTCTTCAGTGATGAAGTTGTTAATTCTTGGGATGAACACATCAAAGAATTCAACGAAAGAACAGGCTTATTGAAGTAAAAATAAAACCCAAAAGACCCCTTTCGTCTTTTGCTTCGCAAAATCCACTTCCCCCACCTAAAGTGGGGGCAGTTCTTTTTGATGCTCCCCCAAAGCTATGCTGTTGGGGGAGCTGTCACGTAAGTGACTGAAGGGGTCTTCTCCCTTCCCCCTCCTCCCGACACCCTAAACCCTAAAATCATGCAAAACTTATATCACCTAAAAGGCAAACTAACTCGAATCGACGCTGATTTTGCATATGTAACAGACGGCAAAACAGATAAAGAATACAAATTTTACGCTAGCGATGTTCAAGATATAGAAGAAGGCGAAAAAGTTGATTTTTTAATCGCCCCACCCTTTTCTGATGATTCTGTATCAAAGATTTTAACTATTAAGAAGACCAAGAAAGTAAAGCCAATAAAAATGGCAAATTTCAGCACTTTAATCGGTCACATGATAAAAACCAAGGAACGTTTAAAAGCCACCCTAGCCTCTTCTGACGAATCTACAGATACATCTGACATAAAAGAAAAAATTGATTGGCTCGAAAAAGGCATACAATTATTTAGAGTTTAAGAAATAAATAAAATGCCTATATAATTAATATCAATAGTTTTAAATATGATGTTCCCTTAAATATCGATATTTAATTTCTAGATATTAAGGTACCATCATATTTTATTGTAACAGAACCTTGTACTAAATTCCTTGTAATATTGTTATATAAAGTATAAGTAAAATATTCTGGATTATTGCTTATAAAAGATGAATTTCGGTAGATTATTGGATATTCGCTTTCGCCTATACCAACATTATCAAATAATCCTTGAGGTTGAGCTTCTTCATTCCAAAAACTTAAACCTTCAACATTTTTATTTTCGGCATTAATTTTGAAAATAAATGTATTTGAAGTATTAGATTTTTGTGTATTACAATAAGCAAAACATACTATTGACTTTCCATTTGGGTCAGCAATAAACCAAACTCTTGTTGTTGCATTAATATTTATACTATTAAATTTTATGTTTACAACATGAATTAGTAAACCTACATTTAAGCCGCTTTCGGTATCTTTAGCGATAATCATACTTCTCATACCAGCAGGAATAATGGTTTCATAAAACACTTCTTTATCTATTAATAATTCAGAATTTTTAAAATATGAATCAAATTTATCTATTGTATCCACTGGAATAATCTTTTGGACTTTTCCTAAAGTATTTATTTGCTTCAAATTATCAGAAATTTCTATGTTAGCCCTTTCTGATGAACTAGAGCCATATTTTATTATTTTATTTGCATTATCAAGTAGAGGTTTTATTGCTAATCTAATATTAATTGTATCAGGGTAATTTGCTAAGTAAGAAGTTTTATCTGAAGTATTCCCTTTCCCTCCAGAGACTTTATTCCCATCATAATTAAATATTTCTGATGTATTATTAATTAAATCATTATATGTAAAATTATTGGCATCACCGATAATTTCAGCTAATGAAATATTTTGTATCTCATCTTGATTATATGAATAAGAATTTTGGTCAAATCTGAATAATCGTCCTTCTAAGTTATTAAAGTCTTTGTTGGATTTAAAGGCAAAGGTAGTATATTCATTAATTTTAATATAACTTATTCCAACTATTTCTGAACTATCTTCTTCTGTTGCAAAATAAGTTTTAATTCTAGCTTTACCCAAATTTGTAATAGTTAAACCTATATGATA
>CAMJNS010000140.1 GCA_946407375.1 uncultured bacterium | reverse complement strand
CTTCATAAGTCCATTATCTTGTTCATTAAACATCTCTAATGCTTGTTGCTGAGTCGGAATCAGACCAAGATACCCAAAAGTTATATCTTCTTCATTTAAATTCTTTTGGCTATTATTGTTTATTGAACAAGGGAATACTACTGGACCAAAACTAGAAGAAACTAATTCTTCCTCTGAATATATTTCTAATCTTCTTATAGCATCTATATCTTGATTTTTATTGTCAATAATATTGATACGTCGTTCTAACAACTCTTGAAGGCTATAATCATATTCCCCTTCTTTACTCTTTTTCGTAACAATATATTCATTATTATAACCAGGGGCTGCTTTTTGTATAATACCTATCGAGTTTAAACAAAATTCTTTTTGAAGCTTTTTCAATAGAGGCAGTAAAACTTTTTCATCTTCTTCAAACCAGCTCTTAGATTGGTTCTGTTTGAAAGCCTGATCGTTAAAACCTATCATCATCTTTTTAAAAGAATTAGTAGTAGTAAGAATATTTTGTAATTCAACAAGTAATTCTAAAGTTTTTGCAGGAGTTTCAAACCTTCTAACTACTAAATTATTATTGGTAGATATTTCTTGCTGGTTTATGAAATCAGACTTCAAAATATATGCCCCCAAAAAAGTTTTTTATAAAATATTATAATAAATATAGAGTTGTTATATTCTATCAATTTATCTTTAAACTTTCAATTCTCAACTTTCACCTTTAAGCCTCAAGTTACAAGTTACAAGATTCAAGATATAAGCTGAAAGCCTTAAGTTTTAAGCTATAAGATAGTCATTTTAATGATGACTTTTTCTGGCTTGTAACTTAGGGCTTATAACTTATAGCTTTTTCAACAATGACTACCAACAACAATAACTACTTAAAAAACCGTCATCGCGAGCTTCTGAAAGAAGCGTGGCGATCCAGAGTTAGTCGCGAAAAACTTAATTAGCTTATAAAGCAAATTTTTCGTTAGTTTGAGTAAACAATTCCCTAATCTCTTATCTCTAACCTCTTATCTCTTAAATGGTTATGATTGGTTTTGGTTTTTATTGTTTTTATTGTCTCATCGTAAGTCTGCAAACTATCGATTTATAGCTAAATTTTTCATCACTCACCACTCATCAATCATCACTCTCAACTCTCATCTCTCAATTCTCAATTCTCAGCTTTCAATTTTCAACTTTCACCTTCCAAAATTGTGTACATATTTTTTTATTTTTTTATAAACTTTTTCTTATTGATTAAGTATATTTATTTGGTATAATAAAAATCATGTGAGGTATTATATGAGAAAAAATAATGTTTTACTTTCTTTATTAGCGTTATCTATAGCTCTGTATATGAGCCCTGTTTCATTTGCAGAACAAGAAGCCGCTGACCCATTCGGAGGAGTTAGCATCACTCAAGAAGAAACTTCTTCTGATGACGGTCTTGAAACAAACAATACTGAAGTTAATACAGAAGCAGCAACCTCTGAAGGTGGTGACTCAAAAGTTACTACCACTTCAAATGTTGATCCCGATGCAAAAAAAGTTGAAGATTGGCTGAAGGATGGTCTTACTCAAAACGACGAAAAGAAAGACGAAAAGAAAGAAGAAAAGAAGGACGACGATAAAAAAGACGAAAAGAAAGAAGAAAAGAAAGACAACGATAAGAAAGATGAAAAGAAAGAAGAAGCCAAGACTGTTGAATATACAGTTGTTTCTGGCGACTGCTTAAGCGCAATTGCAGGTAGCCAAATGGGCGATTATAGTCGTTGGCCTGAAATCGTTGAACTTAATAAAGACAAATATCCTTCTCTTGTTTCTAATCCAAATCTAATATATCCAGGTTGGACATTAACACTTCCTGCTGGTAGCAAGCCTCAATCTTCTGGTAATTCTGGTAACTCTGGTTCTAGTTCTGGTTCTTATAGTGGAACTATATCAGCTAAAGTTGGTGAAGCAATAGATTCAAGCGGATGGAATAGCGTTAATCCTTGTGAACCAATGCCAAGTCGCATAAGTTCTGAATTTGGTTGGAGAATTCACCCCTGCACTGGTGAAAGAAAATTCCATAACGGCGTTGACCTCCCAATTCCATCAGGTACCAGATTGAACGCAATGGCTAACGGCACAGTTACTGCTTGTGGTTTTGAAAGCGGTGGTGGTAACTATGTTAGAATCAGATATGACAATGGTTATGAAACTTTCTATTGTCACCTCCAGAGCTTTAATGTTAAAGTTGGTGAAAGAGTTCTTTGTGGTCAAGAAGTTGCTAAGTCAGATAATACTGGTCAATGGACTACTGGTGCACACCTCCACATGGAAGTTAAGGTTAATGGCGAACGCGTTAATCCAAGAGATGTCGTCACAACTATTAAAAATTTGAAATAATTAGGGGTTCTTTTATAAAAATGTTGAATAAAAAGGTGTTGGCTGTAGCAACAGGAGTTCTCTGTTCACTCAGTGTTTCTATAGGTTTTGCTGAAGCTGAATTCAAAATGATCAACCTCTTGAGATACTACAAAACTATGTATAATGCCACTCCCTATACCCAGTTAATGCAAATAGGTATAGGGGGCGGATTAGAAAACGTTGGAGGTATTGAACAAGACACAAAACATTTGTCTAGAGGATTGCCAATGGCTTTCCGACCGACAAAGAATCCTAACGAAGTCTGGGTTCTTGATTCAATTAACGAATCATTAAAGTTGTTCAAATCAGGAAGAATTAATCGTAGAATCAACTTAAGCAAAATGGGCTTTATTCAAGATTTTGCGATAAACGATGAAGGAAATATGGCTTTTCTTAATCGAAATAATGGCAATATCTATGTTACAGACAACAAAGGCAACATTTCAAATACTATTCCAGGTTTTCAAGATGCTAATTCAATAGAGTTTGCATCAAACAAAGAGCTTCTAGTTGTTAGTCCTTTATCTAAAGGTGTAGTTAGAGTTTCTACTGAAGGTCCTGTACTCGCAGTATACGAAGCAGACCAATCTTTAAGCAATTATTCCTCAGAAAAAGGAATATGGGGTCTTGAATGTTTTGGTGGAACTCTAGCAAAGCTTTATGTAAGAAATCCCGATTTTTCTTTCGATAATCCAGTAAAAGTTATTGCTGAATTTCCTTTAAAAGGTGCCTATCAAGGCGTAGAATACAAGGGTGGCAATATTTATGGATTTGACGAAGAAGGGAATATCTATTTTGGCTTAGTAGCCTGCGATTTAGATGGAATAATTTACCGAGACAGAATATACAAATGTGATCAAAATGGTAAAGTATTAAAAGAAATGGATGTTATAGACAATGGTATAATATCTCCAGATCTTCCTCGCCACAGAGTAGCCTGTCCCGATGGGAAAATAATGACATTCTTCTCTGATGAAATAAAATACTATTCTCTACATATATATACTTTAAAATAATACCTCTTTTATATACAAGTATATACAAGATTGTAAAACATTTTCCGCTAAGCTTATAAACTTAGCGGTTTTTCTTTTAGTAAACTTATAGAATATATGTGTACAGAAAAATAATTAAAAAGCTTGAAATTCTCCACAGTAAGTGGTAATATTAAGGCTCCTAAATGATTTACTATTAATGAAAGGTGAAAATATCATGGCTAATACAAAATCAGCAGCTAAGAATGCCCGTCAGGCAGTTCGTCGTCACGCAGTTCGCGTTCAGATCAAATCTGAACTTAAAACAGTTCGCAAAAACGCTTTGAATTTGGCTGAAAACGCCGAAGGCGAAGAAGTTACAAAAGCAACTAATTACGCAGTAAAGAAATATGCTAAAGCAGCTTCTAATGGATATATTCATCCAAAAACTGCTGCTAGAAAAATCAGTCGCCTTATGAAGGCAGTCAACAGACTTCAGAAATAATAACCCAGCTTTATTTTTATTACTTTCTGGTGTATTACAACTGATATACTGTTAGCCATTTTACCGAGAGCGTATTTACATATGCTCTCGGTTTATGGTTTTAGGCTGGTTTGAAAATTAATAATAACAGTCCCACATTGCTTTAGCAATGTAATTTACATTTTATAATCTATTTATTCCCTAAGAAATATTTCATTGGAATATGAAAGCGATTAGCCCAGGCACTTTCGGTGTGAGTAGCTTTTTTGTCGAAGTATCCAAAAAGATTTTTCCCTTCAACATAGCCTTTTTCCTTCAATAAATCCATCATTTCATAATAACTTTTGGTTATCATATCTTCATATTCGCCTGTATCTAGGTAAATCATTGATTGAAGCGGTAAGCTTTTGCTTTTTGAAACTTTACCCATAGTTTGGCTGAATGTAAGAGGGAAAGCAGGTGAAAAACAAGCGGCTTTACCAAATATATCAGGGTATTCGATAGCCATTTGAAAAGACATCAAGCCCCCCATAGAAGAACCAGCAACAATGTTATCTTCTGGCTTTTTACTAGTGTTAAACTTACCGTTAACAAAAGGCATAACTTCATTTATTACAAAGTCAGCATAAGCTTTTCCCAGCTTGCTTTCGAGGTTTAATTCCTTCATTCTGTCTGGAGAATTGGGAATAGCGACTACTATGCAGTCTTTTATCTCTTTTTTCTTGAGCATTTTAGTTAATGTCTCATCGACTTTCCAGTCATTGCCGGCAAAAGAGGCAGAAGGTTCAAAAAGATTCTGCCCATCATGCATATATATAACAGCGTTTGGCTCTGATTTTTCAGAATAGCTGTCAGGCAACCAGACAGTAATAGGTCGCTTGTAATCAAGGTCTTTACATTCAAAAGAGTCAAATGAAAGAAGTTTGCCCTGAACTGGATCTGAAACAATCGGCCTTTGGTCTAAAAATTCAAATATTTCTACTTTTACTTCTTTGCTTTTGTTAGCCTTGATTACAAGATTGTTGGGCGGAACGTCATCTTTATCAATAATGGCTTGAGTTTTCCAAGTTCCGCGTGTGAATTTGCACTGAATAATGCTGTTCAGACGGGCGTTAAATTCAATATAATAGCTTCCATCTACCGATTGCTGCATCTTCTTGCCTGCAGGGTTCCAATCGCCTAGTTCCAACAGGTTGCCAGAAACATAAAGACAATCGCTTTTAGGCATTTCTGCCTTCATTTTAACTATTAACTTGATTTGACAAATACCGTTCTGAACAGCAGCTTTCATTCTTACAATGCTCCGAGAATTATTATTTCTTTATGGGCTTTATTTAAACAGTATTTTCTCAAAAAAGCAAGAGGTTATTGATGTTGTAACCTTTCAGTTACTAAGAGTTCTATCGGAGTTTGTCCGAAAATTATTTTTTTTAGCCCAAATTAGATTATATTAATTGTCTACACATTTGTCATAAAGTTTTGAGTTAAGAAGCAAGAGTTAAGAGATAAGGGAATTGTTTTAGATTATAGCATGTGTTTTTGTTGTAGTTGGTAGTTATAGTAATTATTGTTG
>CAMJNS010000139.1 GCA_946407375.1 uncultured bacterium | reverse complement strand
AAAACTCTAGGTTCATCTGTAAAATGCAGCGCTATATTGTTTATATCATTTTCTGCTCTCAAATAACCTAAAAACCTTTTATTAGCACGACTTTTGATTTGGTTTACTATGGATTCAGTTCTCAAAGTATCACTTTCATTTACTTTGTAATTACACGGATAGTTATTAAAAGAACTCCAGGAATCATTTTTTGTTGTTGAAGAAGCTAGACAAGGAATAGCAGTAGTTGTATCTGAAAAATTACAATTATCGGCAACTTTTTCAAATACTCTATCATTAGATTCAGCAGGCCAATTAATATTGTTACTTTCAGCATCCTTTTGTTTTCTATAATCTACAAGCAAACCTTCTATTTGGGTTTCTGTGCCAAAGTTATAATTATTAAAATCATAAAGGCTTATTGTTGGAACTTTTTCTTCGGCAATAGAACTAATAGTGTTTTTAGATAGAATAGCAAGAGTTCCACAATCAGGGCTTATAGCCAATTTTTTTGAAAAGATAGGAGGAAAACTTTTGGAATTGTCTTGAATAGAAGCTTTAAAATTTAAACTGTAATTTCTATGCTTGTTAGTCGAAGTCCCTGTATATTCATAAAAGCTTTCTGTTAAATTTGTTACTGTTGAATAAGATATTCCATCCTCATCTTCTTCAGAAGATGTTTTTGTAGATACATTATAATCTGCTAGAAAGTAATTATAAATAGACTCTTCATCAGTAAATACTTTATAGATAAAAGCACCTCTAGTTCCATATGATGAAGAATCACTAGAACCACCATTGTAAAACCCAACCCTGCAATTGTTATTCTTTATAATACCACCATTCAGCCAATTTATTTTTTTATCAGTAACACTTCCTGTTCCTGATTTAAAAGAAAATGATTCTGAATAATCTATAACTTTGAATTCTCCAGAACCATTCTTTTCAAGAATAAGAAAGGTAACCCATCTATCTTCACTAGAATCCCAATTTCCAATTACTGCATTAAAAGATTTTATGATTGAGTTTACAGGGAATAATTGTTCTTTAATTATATGTATTCTTCCATACCAGCCGTCTAATGATGCACCACTAAAGTCAGATGTTCCATCAGGAATAGTTTTATTTAAATAGCTACCTCCTGAAGTCCATCTGGCGAAAAGTCTGTATTTGTCTTTGTTTGAATTCTGTTGCCAATTGTTGCGACCTATCCATTCTAGCATTGATGAGCCATTATCTTGTCCATATAAAGCCAAAACACCTCCGTTAGGCATACCAATAATGTCATAACGTTTCCAGTCAGGGGTTAGTCCAAAATCTCTTCGGCTATAAGGTCCATCAGGTATATCTCTATCTGGGTCATCTTCTGGTGATTCATAAGCATCTACCCAATCACGTTTTTTACTATTAATATTCCAAATAGCATCATTATTTTCGGTAGCTGATTCTTCTAAAGCAAAAAGCATATTGGGTATACGATCATCAAATACTAATTTCTTTCTAAATCCCCAAACGCCTTCTTTGGTTTTTAAATCATTTAGAGATAGAGTAAAATGACCATCTGTTCCAGTGCTTTTACTCCCTTCATTGTCACTATAACCACCAGCTAACATACTACCAGTTGGGTTAAAAGACAGAGATGTAATAGAATTTCTGGTTTCAAATTTTTCATCTTCTAATTCTTTTAATGTATTAAAATCATAAAGCTGAACTTTTTTATCTGAGGCAATAGCTAGTAAATCTCTTTTTGTCGAGACTAAGTCCGAAAAAACACTATTGTTAGAAAAAGATAATATTTTATCATCATTATTATGTATTTCTTCTTCAGGATTATTTGTAATGGTATTACCAATGTAAGCAAGAGGCTTTTCTGAATCGGTTATTAAAAAACTTCTATTATCTGGACTAACTGAAATATTACTGCTTTTAATTACTTGGTCCGTTTTGTTAATCAATTCAATAGAAGATGGGTGTTCATTGGAAGGAGGAGCTATTTCTTTCCCATAAATAGATTTTGCTACTGTTTTACCTTCAGTATTCGCTTGGATATTTGCTAGAATAATCTTCAAGAATTTTTCATCACTAATTTCACTTCGATCGTCTGAAATACTAGCAAAAGCCAAAGAATTTGCTTCTTCTAAATCACTTGAAGGTAATATATTTTTTATTAGAGTATTATCAATATTATTAATAGCAGAACCGTCTTTTGTTTTATATAGACTTAAATCTTGGTGACTATTACTTATGATAGCTATTTGAGAACCGTCAGGACTTATATCAAAGGAATTTAATTGGTTTACTGTTTTAAAAAAAACAGATTGCCACTTACTCCAACTAGAAGGATACATCTGCAGTTTATAAATTGTTGAAGGAAAACCAATATATAAATTACCATCACCAGCAGCTAACATTTTGTTTACTATTCTATTCCCTGATGATGAAATATATTTAGCTTCTGTTAGTTCAGGTTCATTGTTTTCTTCATTATAAGATAGCTTATATGAATAAAGTTTACATTCGTTTGGAGAATAAGCGAATAAGTATTGCCCATCTGTTCTAAAAGCCAAAGCTCCATAATACTTTTTGCCATCATCACTATCTGTATAAGTAAAATCATGGTTAATTGTTGTATTAAAAACTTTGGAATAATTGTTACTTTTTTTATCTATATCAATTAAATCTATTGTATTTTCTCTCATTACTGCTATAAGTTTTAAAGATGGCTGAACAGCTATACGCCAAGGTCTATATACATCGTTGTTTGTACTATCTTTAGAATAGTTTTTATCGTAAGGCAAATCAAATAATACTGGGATTGACTTAGTAAGAGGGTCTACACCATAAAGTTTTATATTGTAAACATCTGCGAGCCATATCATTTCGTCGCTTACTACAGGCAAATTTACAAATGAAAAGAGAGTGAAAGGCGCGATTTGTATACTATCGTCAGAATCAAGAAGCATACCTGTTTCTGGGTCATATTTGCCATCGGGGCTTTGTAAAAGGCAAGTTTTTACAACAATACCTAAAAGGGCTTTCGGAGTTTCATTATCTGTTGATGTACTTCCATCATATTCTAATGGAGGAGTATTACTTGTTTCTACCGATGTTTGGTATATGTTTAAAATGTTTATATAACCTTTAGGATCTGATTTTTTTATCCCTACAAAATCCATGGCTTCTGTATCCCAGTCAGCAGTAGTTGTTTTTTCTAGGGTTTTTAATTGTTCTGGGGTTATTGAAGTTTTTGGTAGTTCAATTAACTGGGCATTTTTTTCATCGCCATTTCTTCCGCTTTCCCCTTTGTCCAAATAGACAATATAATGATACTCGGGGTCTGTGTTTACAGAGGTATGATCAAAGGCTGCGTTAGCTATTTCTTCAGTAAGGCGTGAACGGGTGTACAATTGCATCTTTGATTGGTGGTCGTATTCCTGGGTTCTGCTTTGTGCATTTTGCATTGTACCTAAAATTGGTAAAAGACAATAACCGGTCATTACTGTAACAATAAGAGCCTCAGCTAGTGTGAACCCTTGTTTTTTTACTTTAGACCAAAATAAAATCAATTTATTATAAAAATTAATGTTGTTGTCAATCATTTCCCCAAGCCCTTTTATTATAGTTATTACTATATATAATTATAACACAGGGAAATGTAAACTGAAAGTGATGAGTGGTAAGTGGTAGGTGGTAGGTGGTAAGTTGAAAGCCGATAGTTGGTTTATCACTTCCAGTTATCAGCTATCATCTTATCAAGTTATTTAAAAACCTCTCTGTCAGCAAAGCTGACTTCTCCCCTTAGAGGCTGTCTAAAAACTAAGTTATTGCATTAAATTTTTACTGGATCGCCACGGTTCTTTCAGAACCTCGCGATGACGTTTATATACTCTGAAACTAGTCATAATCGTCATTGCGAGCGATAGCGTGGCGTTGCTGAAAGCAAAACGAAGTCCATCTAGAGAATTAAAAATCATAAAATTAGATTATACTAATTATTTTAAAAATCCCCCTTAATCCCCCTTTACAAAAGGGGGTGAGGACACAACCAGTGATAAATTTAGTTCAGTGTTTTATTAATTGATTTAGCAAAAAGCATAAAAAGACTACAAACAACTGACTAAGGACAAACATTATCGGTGACGATAACTACCACAACTACCAACAACAATAACTACATTCTCTCTCCTTTCAACTTATCAAGGGGTGTATTCTAATATTTTAAGCTGAGATGGGTCACTTTCAAGATTTCCAAAGATATATATCTTCGAACCAAAGGGCACTGCAACGCAGGGATTTAGTTTATTACTTGAACCCATATCTGTTAAATGTCTCATAACGCCTGTTTCTGGGTTAAAAGCTGTTGCAGAGGTGCGTGTATGGGATTTGTCTGCACCACCAAAGATAAATATTTCATCGCCGAAACTACAAGCCCCGTGATTAAAACGTTGATCAATAGCATCATCACTAGCACCATCAACATATTTATAAGGTTTTGAATATATTTCCCATTCCATTTTCTTGTTATAATCTAAAACCTCAATAAAAGCACCTGTTATATTATTGTTTGATGTATCCTTTCGTCCGCCAATGGCATATATTTTTCCTTTATGCCATACAAGGGCATGGTTAGCTCTGGCTACTTTCATATCTGGTAAAGAACGTGGAATACCATACTGATAGTAATTGCCGTCATATTGATTAATAGCGTGAGGCCAATAAAGCAAGGATGTTTGAATTGCGCTACCTGAACTATTAAGACCACCAGAGTAAACTAATCCATATGGTGTAGCACAGGCTGCTCCATTACCAGCTTTTACTTCGCTTAAAGTATCTGTTTTCATTGGAGTCATATTGTCTTTGTTAGCTATTTCATCTTTTTCTTTGCTTGAAAACATTTCAAAGCCTATAAGTCTCATTGTATCAACAGAATCATTGTATTTACTATAAACCTTAAGCAAATAATATTTATATTTTTGAGGAGCTTTAATTTCAGCAGTAATAAAAGTATCATTAATATTTGGTCCTTCAAATGTTTCTTTATCATTTGTAAAGATTATCGGTTCCCACTTCTTGTTTGGTTTACCATTATTGTAGTCATAAGAACTTGGATTACAATCGATGGTATCATCATTTGAGCCAAATAATTTAAAAGATTTAATTGTACTTCTAGCTTCATCACTAACATAACCATTTGATCTATTTGAATTTGCATATCTTACAGCAGAAACTGCTTGAGCAGTTGGAAACTTAATTGTTATACATGGATGTGATTTTGTAGTTTCCCAGCCTTGCATTTTTTTTGTAAAAAAATTATTTTCTATTGTGGTACTGTCACTCTTACCAGGAACGTAAATGTCTTTTAAATCGCAGCTTTCCTCACAGGCACTACAATTTATTTCTACACCTTTCCAAGTAAAAGGATTTATAATTTCATTAAATTTTGAGGA
>CAMJNS010000138.1 GCA_946407375.1 uncultured bacterium | reverse complement strand
AAGCTATTATAAAAGCAGGAATGACAGATGATGCTAGAGAAAAAGCACAGAAAGAACTAGCTAAATTAGTTAGAACTCCTGCTCAATCTCCTGAAGCTCAGGTTTCAAGAAACTACTTAGATGCATTATTAGCATTACCTTGGTCAAAAGAAACAAAAGACAGAATAGATTTAAAGAAATGTCAAACATTACTTGACGAAGACCATTATGGTCTAGAAAAAGTAAAAGAAAGAATTTTAGAATATCTTGCAGTTTGTCATCTAAAAAAATCTATTAAAGGTCCTATTCTTTGTTTGATTGGGCCTCCAGGTGTTGGTAAAACTTCTTTGGGGCGTTCTATAGCAAAGGCTTTAAATAGAAAGTTCGCAA
This sequence comes from uncultured bacterium, assembly GCA_946407375.1. Classification (GTDB taxonomy): domain Bacteria; phylum Muiribacteriota; class Ozemobacteria; order Ozemobacterales; family Ozemobacteraceae; genus RUG334. The sequence continues at coordinate 5,100 of CAMJNS010000138.1, read as the reverse complement.
GAATATCGCTTGGCGGTGTTCGTGATGAAGCAGAAATCAGAGGTCATCGCAGAACATATATTGGAGCTATGCCAGGAAGAATTATTCAGGCTTTACAAGATGCTGGTTCTAAGAATCCAGTTATTTTGTTAGATGAAATAGACAAACTTGGAGCTGATTATAAAGGCGACCCAAGTTCTGCATTATTGGAAGCTCTTGATCCTGAACAAAATGTTAATTTCTCAGACCATTACATTTCAACTCCATTTGATTTGTCTAAGGTCCTGTTCCTAACCACCGCTAATGTACCCCACACTATTCCTGGGCCATTGAGAGACCGCCTCGAAATAGTCTATTTGTCTGGTTATACAGAAGAAGAAAAATTAAATATTGCAAAAAAATATCTTGTTCCAAAACAGCTTGAAGCTAATGGAATAGATAAAGAAAACATCAATATTGATGAATCTGCAATCATAGAAATAATAAGAAAACATACAAGAGAAGCTGGTGTTCGTAATCTTGAAAGAGAATTAGCTTCTGTATGTAGAAAAATAGCCAAAGATGTAGTTTTAGGAAAGATTAATCCTAAGACAGAAAAAACATCAAAGAAAAGTAAAACAGATAAAACCAAATCAGCTAAATCTACTAAGAAAACAGTTAAACCCGGTCTTGTAGTAAAAGCTAAAGATATTGAAAAATATCTTGGAATCCCAAAATTCCATCTTGATAAAGTTGAAAATCATGATGAAATAGGTTTGGTAAATGGTCTAGCTTGGACAGAAGTTGGCGGAACTACACTACCAATAGAATGTGTAGTTATGCCTGGACGTGGAAAAGTTATACTTACAGGTTCATTAGGCGATGTAATGAAAGAATCAGCTCAAGCAGCTATTTCTTATTTAAGAAGCCACGCAAAGCAGATTCACATGAGACCAATTGACTATGACACAATAGATTTGCATTTGCACTTCCCTGAAGGGGCTGTTCCAAAAGATGGTCCATCAGCAGGTATAGCAATTACTACAGCAATTTACTCTGCTCTTAATGAGGTTCCTGTAAGAAGTGACTTTGCAATGACTGGAGAAATAACTCTAAGAGGCAAAGTTCTTCCAGTTGGTGGAATAAAAGAAAAGTTGCTTGCAGCACATAGACAGGGTATCAACAACATTATTCTTTCTGCTGATAACGAAAAAGAACTTGAAGAATTACCAGAACAAGTTCGTAAAGTTATGAAAATAACTCAGATAGAGTATGCAGAAGAAGCTTTGAAACTTGCTTTAAATGGAAAGCCTAAAACTAGTCTTCTTTCTTTTAAAAAGCCAAAAGCAAAAGAATCAAGAACAGAAACAACGCTTACCCCTCAAAAAAGCAAAAAGGCGAGAAAAAAATGAATATCACAAGCAGAATAACTTCAGCAACATTTAGTGCCTGTATTGTTAAAAAGGAAGATTTGCCAAAAGATGATTTACCTATTGTAGCTCTATTAGGCAGAAGTAATGTAGGAAAATCTTCTTTGATTAACAGCTTAACAGGTAGAAAAGAACTAGCTAGAACTAGTTCAACTCCTGGTAAAACTCTTACCATGAATTTTTATTGCATAAATGATGCATTTTATCTTGTTGACTTGCCTGGGTATGGCTATGCTAAAGCCTCAAAAGCAACTAGAAATAAAATCCAAGCAATGATGGATGATTTTTTCACTAGTTGTACTAATCTTAAAGGCGTAGTCCAGATTGTAGATATTCGCCATAAGCCTACTCCTCTTGATATTCAAATGCATAATTGGATAAAAGAACAGCGAATTAATGGTTTTGTTGTTTTAACAAAATCAGATAAGCTTAGTAATCAGCAAGTTGTGAAGATGCGTTCACAAATTCTGAAAGAAATAAGTGGAACTTATGCGATAGTTTATTCTTCAAAACTAGTTCTAGGAAGAGATGAGTTTCTAGATGCTCTAGAAAAGATTCTTGCAGGTTTTGAATTTAAAATAGTTGATTCAAAACAAAAATCATTTGATCAAGATTTACCGTCTGAAGAAGAAAAAGCTCCAAGTCAACCAAAAGTTTCTAGACCAAAAATGACTGGTGAAACTCAAAATAGACAAAAAGCTGCAGAAAAAGAAGATTCTAGAAACAATAATCAACCTATTAGAAATAATTCCAATAGGGATAATTCTCGTCCTAACAGAAGAGAATTTCAGAATCGTGGAAGGTCGTCTGAGAATAATGCTAGACGCAATAGGAACAGACAACCAAGGAATGAAATCAAAAGTCCGAGAAGAGATTAATTTATATAGGTATAGGGATAAAATATGAAAAGCATAAATGTAAAAAAATCAGCTATTATACTAGGTGTTACTTTGGCTTCCGCATTATTCATTTCTGACGCAAAGGCTTATGAAAGATACACTTGGTCAGATTTAGTTACTGGAAGAAATAGAAATGCAACTTCTGATTCAGAAGACAAACTTGCTGTAGTTTGTGAATGGTGTGGTTTAAAAAGAATTGTTAAATCACAAATCACTGATACTGCAAAAATGAAAAATGCTATGGCTGTTCTTCAAAATAAGAAGAAATATTCAAATGATGCTATTTTCAAAGCAGCAATGGATTTAAGATATACCTATAAATATAGTTTCAAAGATATGAAGAGAGCAGATGAAGTATTAGCTCATTTAGACTCTGTTCCCGAACTTAAAATAAAAGCAGATGTAGAACGATTATTTTCTTCGATGACTGAACAAAGCATTCTTGAAGACAATTTTTATACTAAACTTTACCAGTTAAGAAATCAGAAGAACCTTTTCCCTTATGACAATGGTTATATGCCAGTTATTACAAAGAATAGAGTATCTTTTATTCTTTCAATTAAAGAAATGATTGATGGTAAAGGTTCTCAAAATGATTCTCTTAATGTAAAATGTTGGAAGAATATTCCTTCAAACATTCTTTATTTGATAGCAACAGATAAACGAGAAAATGCTTATAAACTTTATACTCATGATAAAGATAACTATGATCCAGCTACAAAGAAACTTATAGAAGATTTCTTATATCCGCTTTATATGCCTGTTAAACCAGTTAATCGTAAATTTCTTGCCGGTATTTATGCTGTTGAAGAATTTCCAAATCTAGGAATTGACTTAATCAATGAATCATTAACCTCAAGTCCAAGAGTATTAAAACCAGAACATGCTCTTGCTAGTCTCTCAGATGTATATATAAGACATAATGCCCACAATGAAGCACAAAAAGTATTAAAACTTTTGTCTGAATATTATCCAGATTCTCTTTGGTTGAAATGAAAAAGAATATAATATTAGCTAGCTTCATTACTACTTTCTTAGGAATAAGTTCAGCATTTGCCGCTTTTGAATATAATGGGGTATTTGCTGCAAAGAGAAGTAATAATGAAGCTCAAGCTTATTATATTCTGTTAAACGAAAATACAAATGTTATTTTTTCTTTAAAAAGTGATGGGAAAGAAACCAAAGAAGTATTTGTAAGCAGTATAAAGCTAACATCAGATGAAAGCATTAACATTAATTCAAAGTCTGGGATAAACTCTTATAAAGTTACCGCTACAGGCATCTATGAAGTTTCTGTTTCATCAAATGCTTCTCTTGATAAAGCAATAAATTACGAACTTTTAGTTAATTCAGAAGAAACAAAAAAAACTGATTCATCACCCAACGAATCAGAAACTTTGAATAATAATATATCACCTCAAGTTTCGAATAATAGTTCCAATAGCAACAAATCATCTATTAATAATTTACAAACAAATACAGAGAATCAGCCTGTAAACAACAATTCAAATAGTTTTTCTTCTATTGGTTCTGCAAGAATAGTTGACAGTGATGAAACAAATGTCAATTCTAATAAAACTAATGATAAAATCTCTGAAAATATTAAAGAATCTGAAATAAAACTAGAAAAGCCATTGGAAAATGTTACCACAATCAGCGAAAGTGTAAAAAAAGAAGAAGAACCAATAGTCAAAGAAATCGCAATTACATCTTCGCAAACAGAAATAGAAAAGCCAAAAACTTCTACTGAAGAAAGTTTAGAAACAAAAGCAGTTGCAGCTCCATTAAACTCTAACACAGAAAAAACAGAAAGTTTTGATTTTTCTCAGTTAGACCCAGATACCCCAGCAGTTGAAGCTGATGAAGATACTCAAGAAACTAATACTTTTGTAGAAAAGAAAAAAATATCTTACAAAGGAAAATTGCAACTATCAGGGAGTATTGATGCTTATAGATTTTTAGGAGACAAGAATAAGTGCTGGCCTCAAGCTATTTGTTATGATAATAACAACAATTTATGGATATTAGATGGTCAATTAAATAGAATAACCTGCTATAATTCTAAAGGTATAGAAGTATCCAGTTTTGGCTCGAAAGGAAAATTAAAAAATGAATTAGGTATACCTATTTCATTAGCTTTATTTAAAAATTACGTATTAGTAGGAGATAGGCAAAAAAACTGTATTCACATTTTTAATAAAAATGGTGAATGGCTTAATGCTATTCAAAGTGATCCAAACGTTGGTTTAAAAATTTCAAATCCTGTATCTATTTGTATTAGAAACAATGAGATTTGGGTAGCTGACAGTAGGATTAATAGAGTTATGTGCTTTGATAGTAATTTTTCATTCTTGGGAAGTTTTGGTTCAACAAAAGAGTCGAGAATAGATTCCATTTCAGCTATATCCACAGACGGAGAGTATATCTATATCCTTGAAGAAGAAGGGGTATTAAAGAAATTTGGAACTATGGGAAATTTCTTATCCGCTTTTCCAACAGATATAAAATATTCTACTGGCTTATTTGTTGATGGGAATAAAAATATTTGGATTACAGATATAGAACAAGGTAGAGTAATTTGTTATTCTAATGATGAAGGAAAGACATTATTCTCCATTGATAGAAAAAGCTTATCTGGTTTATTTGCTGGAAGTGATAAGTTTGCTCCCTCTTCTGTTTTCATTAGCTTATCTGCAAAAATAGCTGTTGCCGATACTAATTCTAAACAGGTAAAAATCTTTGATATAACCTCATCCACATCTAAATAATGATTAATAATTATTGTAAATATATATTATTTTTGTTTCTCATCT
>CAMJNS010000137.1 GCA_946407375.1 uncultured bacterium | reverse complement strand
CTCAGCTTTCTAATATCAGTTTCCCCTAAACTTCCCATTCTAATATCTATTAGGCCAAAGCTTGTCTAATCTTTCTTTTATTAGTTTTTCTTTTCCATAGCTTGTTGGGTGATAAAAACTAACAGGTTCACATCCCATTGGGAAATAGTTTTCATCTGGTAAAAACGCACCTTTGTAGTCGTGAGGATAGCGATATTCCTTACCATAACCTAGTTCTTGCATTAATTTGGTAGGTGCATTTCTAAGATGAATAGGAACTCCAGGCTCACCAACTTCTCTAATATAACGTTTAACACTGTTTTCAGCATTATATAGAGCATTACTCTTAGGGGCTGTAGCAAGATAAACAACTAATTGAGCTACAAATAAATGTGCTTCAGGAGGTCCAACATATTCAAAAGCTTGAGCACAAGACATAGCTAAAGTCATTGCAAAAGGGTCTGCCATTCCAATATCTTCTGCAGCAAATCTAATCATTCGTCTGAAAAGATAACGGCAATTTTCCCCACCATCAATCATTCTATAAGCCCAATAAAGTGCTGCATCAGGATCAGAGCCTCTCAATGATTTATGAAGAGCAGAAATCAAATTATAGTGTTCTTCGCCACCTTTATCATATCTTAATAATTTACTTTGGAAAGTTTCTGCTACTATTTGAGGAGTTACTGTTGGGTCTTCATGATTCTGTTGCCTTGCAACTTCACAACAGGTTTCTAAGACATTTAGAGCAATTCTAGCATCTCCAGCAGCCATCATTGCTATACGTTCTATATTTTCTTCTGAAATATTAATTTTAGGCGGTCTATTTAATTTATCATCTTGATCAATTGCTCTTGCTAAAATTGCTACCAATGCAGGAACAGAAATAGATTTTAAAACCAACACCTGGCATCTTGAAAGCAATGCTGAATTAACCTCAAAACTTGGATTCTCAGTAGTTGCTCCAATAAAAATAACCAAACCTGATTCTATATGCGGTAAAAGAGCATCTTGCTGTGCTTTATTAAAGCGATGAATTTCGTCTATGAATAAAATAGTTTTTTTACCAGAAGTTTTTCTGGTATACATTGCTCTATCAAAAGCAGCTTTCATTTCCTTCACGCCTGAAGTAACCGCAGAAAGCTGTATAAAATCTGAATCAGAAAGGCTAGCCAATACTCTTGCCAATGTGGTCTTTCCACAACCTGGTGGTCCCCAAAGGATAATTGAACCGCTTAAACCAGCTTCCATTAGCATTCTTAGCGGTTTACCAACACCTAATATATCATCTTGTCCTAGAACATCTTCTAAAACAGTAGGTCTTACTCTGTCTGCTAATGGCTGATAAACAGATACAGAAGCATTTCCGCTACTTATATTTTGGTTTTGAAAATCAAAAAGACCAGTCATGATTACTAGCTTTCTTTAGGGAAATAATCTCGGTTTTCTTGGAGCCTTAGTTGATTCAGAAGTAGCTTTGCTATCTGCTTGTTCCTTATTTTTTACCACACCGAGAAGTTCACTGTTTGGAGAAAAAGAACTTACATACTCTACTACATCAGGATTAGACTTCACTTGAACTTCAGCAACTCTCCAAGTCTGGCGCAAATAAGCGCCCTGTAATTCTATAGCTAATTGATACATTCCTTTACTAGTCATATCAAGAGTTGGATAAGCCAAAATTTTTGTTCCGCTAATAAAACTAATATCTTTAACAGGGAAACGCTCTTTCGCCCAACTAATAAACTCATTGTTTAAAAGCAAATGTCCAGAATCTGCTACATCAAGATTTCCAAACTGCTTTTTTATAAATGCTGGAGTCTTGTTTTGATTTTTAAAACAGCTAGGACAGGGTTCCAATCCAACTAATTCTTTGTTTTCTTCTGCCCAAGTTCTTTCATTCGAATTTAAACAATTATTATTTGGGTCATGATAATAAATTCCCATTGGTGTAATCCAAGCAATAGTTCTTTCATTCAATGTTCTAGGCGGAATCTCTCTTGCTTGAACTTTTTCTTTTTCTGTAGCCTTTGCTTTATCTTCTTCTTCAGCCTTTTCTTGTTGCTTATTTGTGAATATACCAGTAATAACTCTTTTTACTGGTTTATAAGGCTTTTTTTCTGTTTCAACAGGGAAAACATAGATTACAGAACTTGAATTAGAAGAAGTTTCTTCCTGCTTTTGCGTGCTTTTATTTGCCTTTGAATTCTTTTTTGCAGCAAAAGAAGTTAAACTTGGTAAAATAATAAAATTACTTATTAAAATTGCAGCCAAACACTTTTTTATATTTATCATCACTTTACTCCCTGTTTGATGAAATTATATCACATCTCATTCTCACTTACCACTCACCACTTGGCACTCACCACTTTCCACTCACTATAACATTTGATATAATGCTAAAAAATATTTCTTAGAGAGTTAACCATGAAGATAGGAATTATATCAGACACGCATCGCTATACAGCAGAAAGCTGCAACATCCCAGATTGGATAAAAAACGCCTTTAAAGATGTTGATTTAATAATTCATGCTGGAGATGTGGAACACAATAATTATATAACCAATCTTGAATACATTGCACCCGTATACGCTGTTAGAGGCAATTGTGACCCTTACAATTCAGAATATCCTCTTTCACGTTCTATAAATATTGGGAATGGACTTCTAACTGTAGCACATAGACCTAGAGATGCTAGAAATGCCCTAGATATACATAGTAAAGTTTTAGTTTATGGTCATACGCATATTGCTACTATTAACGAAGAAAACGACTTATTGGTTATAAACCCCGGCAGTGCCTACGAACCACGCAGTGGTATGCCACCTTCTGTAGCCATTCTAGAAACCGACGGAGAAAGTATTAAAGCAAATATCGTATATAGATAGTAGTTGTTGTAATTGGTTGTTATTGTTTTTATTTTAAGACATAAGACCATAAATTGAGATATAAGATGGAAGAGCCAAGCAAAGCTTGGCGGTGTGGTTGGTGATGGGTGTTAGGTGGTATGGGGCTAAAGTCTCTGTGTGACGATTGCTACGCAATCTGTGAGACGGCAGCTGAAGCTGCCTGTGTTGGTTGATCGACAATTACCACAGTGAAACGTTCCACAACGAAATGTTCCACAGCGTAGCGCAACACTTCTTATATCTTTTCTCTTCAATCTTCTATCTTCTATCTTAAATCTTGTAACTTGAAACTTATAACTTGAATCTTATAACTTGAAGCTTAAACAACAATAACTACTACCTATCAACTTACAGCTCTCAATTCCTCATCAACTCCTCAGTTTTCAGTTTTCAGTTTTCAGTTCTCACTTTATATGGTATAATATCTCGGATTTTATAAAAAAAGGGGTGTTCTATGCACAAAAAAGGATTTACGCTTATTGAGCTATTGGTTGTTATTACTATACTTGCTATATTAGCTGGCGTTGCTGTACCTTATGTCCAGAACTACCTTGATGACGCAAGAGTTTCAACCGCTAAATCAGATTTGAACGAATTAAGAAACGCTATTATGAGATACGAAACAGATAATAGCGAATTTTTCAATCCTGGTTTAGGCAAAACAGGAGACGAATATAAAAAAGCATTAGAATCATTCCAGCAAAAGCTTGTTGGTGGTTATTTAATGAAACCTATGACTGACCCATGGGGCAGAATATATTATTATTCTCATGCCGCAGCAATGGTTTTCAGTGCAGCTGACGATGGAAGTCTAGCTACAAACATTATTTCAAGAGATGTAAGACCTCTTATGGCACCAACTAGAGCCTGGTGGAGCGATTTTAACAATAATTCTATGGTTGATGCAGGGGATATAATAGACATAAAATTTTCTAGACCAATTGGTGGTTATGATACTAGTGCTCTAGCCAACAATTTCGTGGTTACCCCAACAGGGAAAACAACTCCTAGAGCCAACCCATTTGGTGATGGAGCTGTAATAGAAGATTTTTCTACCGAACCTGCTGGAAACAAGAAACACCCAAGAGGAAACAACTGGATAAGAATAAAAATTTGCCCAAATTCTGATATGGAAGTAGGTGACAATATCGTTGCTTCCTCTACTATTTACGACACAGCAGAAGCTTCAATAATTGGTAAATATCCTTCAGGGATGGGACTTTACGAAGACGACAAAATACAGTGTGAAAACTGGTTTCCCGATAACGGTACTATTGTTCCAAATAGATCTTCAGATTCTGGTATAAAATTAAAAGCTGCTCAATAAGGATTATATATATGAAAAAACGAGCCTTTACTCTAATAGAACTACTAATAATTATTACAATAATAGCTATTCTTGTTGGTGTTGCTATTCCATATTATCAAGATTATATAAGACAAGCAAAAATATCTAAGGCTCAACATGAGCTTGATATAATAAAAGAAGCTTTAATAAAACATGATACAATGGAAGAATTACCCTATAAGCATAACAGCTTAAGATATCTTTTAGGGAACTACTTGCAAGATTTACCACGTGACCCCTGGGATAGAGATTATCATATAGATTGGGTAAAAGGTATGGTTTGGTCTGATGGAGCTGATTCTAACAGTATATATGATGACATCAGAGTTGAATACAAGCCACCTTTAACACTTCAAAAAGCTACTTGGCTCGATTTAGACAACAACACTCATATAAGCAGAAATGATATTATCAGGCTGCAATTTTCAAGATGTCTTTATGCAGATGAAATTGGTCATCCTGTTGACCAGCTTGTTATTTCAAATGCTTCTCCAGCAGCAGGTGGTTCTGACCTATGGGTAACCGAAGATGTAGATGCAGCTTTCATAGCTGGTATTGTTGCAAGTTTTCCTGCTTCTTCTTCTGAAATATTGCTTATATTGCCAACACCAGCAACAGAATATCCTTTCTATCCAGGGTCCTCTTCTATTAGAGTTTCTCCTAAAAATACACGTTTAACTGACTGGGTTGATATGGCTGATGGTAGTGGCAAAAGAAAAGCAAATGGTAGCGATGATACAGATGATGTAGATTGGATAAGAATTAAAGGCAGATAAAAAATAAAATGAATATTGATGACTTCTTGAATTCCCCTGAAAACAAAAACAATAAGTTTGCTGTAATTGAATACATTTTATACAAATTAGAAGAATTTTTACACAATCTGTTTAAAAAATCAGATAACGAAACCAAAGCCAACCTTTCAGTTCTTGAATGGGTTATTTATATAGGTTCTCTTATATTTGTTTTAGTAATGCCTTTTTTGTATAGCAGACTAACAACAGAAAATTTTTTAACACCTAAAGAATTCTTTTCCAGAATTTTTCTAGGCATTTTAGGGGGATTATTTTGTATAAGACTTTTTGGTTCAGGACTATTAAACAAAGAAGTTGCCTTAGCCAAAACTAGTCTAGATTTACCTCTTGTAGCTTTCTTTGGTTTTTGTGCTATTTCGGTAGTATGGAATTATAACGGCATATCTGCAATAAGAGATTTGAGAGGCGTTTTTGTCATAATGCTCTTATTCCCAATAATAGTTAATGTC
>CAMJNS010000136.1 GCA_946407375.1 uncultured bacterium | reverse complement strand
ACTTATAGCACCTTCTTCAGTTGGATTAACAGGAACTATTTCCATCTGATTAAGTGATATATCTTTATTGGTGTGAGCCCTATATGATTTATTATTTGCCCAATCATTAATAAACCATAAAGCTTTTGCTTTATTATCTATCCATTGAGCCTGGTCAAATTCATAATTGCCAGTTACAGATTTTGTAACTGGGTCTTCAAAGAAGATATCAGAATTTGCAGTAACAATCAAAGGTACATCTTCTGTTACTTCTTTTGGCAATATAACACCGTGTTCATCACTTATAATCATCTTGACCACAGGTGCAGGATTAGCAGGTTTTTCGGGAACATGTTCTGCTCCCCGCATCCATGGTCTTTCTGAATCCTGAGCAAAGGACGAAGTTGCTATACAACAACATATAGCGAGTAAAAACAAGAATCTATTACGCATTTATATTCCGCCTAATTATTACTTGCTGTTGCCTTCGAAGTTTGCAGTTGTATTAACAATATTAAGAGGAATTCTAACTTTTGTAGTATTTAATGCGCAATCTTGAACTTCTGCTTCAAAGAAATAATAAGGTTGATCTTCAAAGTTTTTCTTTGGATAGTTAGCAATTCTGAACAAATAGCTTCCGTCGCTTTCCTGTTTTACAGTTTCACCATCAGTAGCATCTGCATTTTTGCTAGAGTAAATTCTGTATTTGCTGGTCTTAAGAGCATTTTTGTTTTCTTCTGGAGCATCGCCTTCAGAATTGCGTTCTTTTATCTGTGCTTCTGGATCTGCAGATGCAGGAGCAGCAGTAGCACGTTTGTTACCATTGTCACAAACCATTACAACTGGAAGTAAAGGAACATTTCTTCTAGCAAATATAGCATATTTACCATTACCTTTATTATCTAACAAATCTTCGTTAGCAACTTCAGTCATTTGCTGATTGTCTTCTTTACGATAGACTTTCTTAGTAAAGTCAACATATGCTTCACGATTTAAGTTTTCTCTGTTGCTTTCAATGGTATGAACAATAGCTGGAGTTTTGCTATTATCAATAGAAGAACCAGCTTCGTTGAAAATGCTACCAGAAAGAGTAACTCTTACAGATTTATATGGATATTCCTGATCTCTACGACCATATACTGCAGTTTCTTCCTGTATTTGCTTTGTAATTGCAGCTTTTTCTTCATCACTCATCTTATCATAGCCTTCTGGTTTTGGATAAAGTTTACCTTCATCGATGAAAATGAAAGAAGTTTTTGCAAACAAAGCATCATTTTTGTCTAAAGGAGTAGCTTGATTTTCACGAATTTTATCTTCTAATGTATCAGCGAATTTAGAATCAATATCATTTTCCTGGAAAGCTATCCAAACATCTGGAGGAGTAACATCGTGAACTTTAACAGGTATACGACCTTCTGCAGTCATATACTTCTTTTCGTCTTTCTTCTTCTTGTCAGCGTCGCCTTCACCTTCTTTTTTAAGGTCTTTGGGTTCGCCATCTTGTTTCATTTCTTCATCTGTACCACCGATACCATCTGCTTCGGAAAGTTGTCTAGAACCAGAATTGTGAACTGAATAAGTACCTGCATTAGAGAAAGTACAATCTTTTGTTGCAGAATTGTTATTGTCTGAAGAGTCGCTACTACCTGAGCCGCCTTCTTCTTCTATAGTCCAGTTAATATTTGGTGAACCAGTGAGTTCAGTTCCACTTGCAACTTTTTCACCTGATTTTCTATAGGTAAGAGAGTTTTCAGACATAGAATATGGATTGTCTTCAATATAGTGAATTGTTGCATCTTCACCGTCTACAGGTTGATCACCTCTAAAGTCATCTTTCTGCTTCTTAGCATAATAAGGTGTATCTTCTTTTTCATCGGCCTGGATAACCATGTCTGCTTGAACATTGCCATCGTCATCAGCATTTGCTGCATAAGTTTCTTTGGCTTTGTCGAGCTGTTCTTGTTCTTCTTGTGTTAGAGTTTTAGTCTGATCCTGGTTCTGTTTTTCACCAGCACCATAAATAACACAAGAGCTAATAATAGCTAATGCACAGAGAATCCCTAAAACCTTTTTATTCATATAATTCCTCCTAAAATATACCTATACCATCATAAATATATACTTAAGTATAACATATAAAGTTTAAAAATGTACCCCATTTAGTTAATTATTTTGATTATTTTCTAAAATTTGCTTTCTTAGTTCTTGTAATTCAACCCTAACTATATTGCTTTTTTCCTCTGCCAATGAGCTTTCAATCAAAGAATTAGCTTTTTCATAATCGCCTTCACTTATATGTACTTTTATAAGAGTTATTTTTGCTAAAGAATTATTTGGAGATTTTTTCAATGCCATTTCAGCAAATTCTTTTGCTTTACCAGGATCATTATTATTCATACATATTGAAGAAGCAAAAGACAAAGTATTTATATTAGAAGAATTACGCTTTATAGCTTCTTCAATATTTTTTTGAGCTTCACTATAATTTTTCTCAATTGTAAAAATTTTAGCTAATTGATAATAGGGCTCATCTGATTTAGAATTAGCTTTAGCTGCGTTTGCAAAATAGTTTTTTGCCTCAGCAAGCTTTCCTCTTAAGAAATATTCATTAGCAGCACTCATTTGTATATTGAAATTTTTAAGGTTGCCACTAGCCATAGTTTTTAGTTCTTCATCAGACATTTTGCGATAATCTATTTTTTCTTTTGCTTCTTTTGCTTTTTGAGCTTCAGCTAATAATCTTTCTTTTTCTCGTTTTTCAGCTTCTTCCTGATCCTTAATGAATTTTTCATAAGCGTTTATTTCATCATCACGCTTTTTTTCTATCTTGAGCATTCTATCACAAGCATTTACAAGTAATTTTGAATCAGTTTTATAAACAGAGCTTTCCAAATCACTCTTTATATTATCTATTTCAGCTAAAGAAGAAGTATAATCTCCATTCAAATAATAAATGAAAGCCTTAACAAAAGTTTTTTCTAATTGATTACCATTTTCTTTATAGTATTTTTCAACTTCGGAAACTAATCCTTCATCATTTTTACCAAGAAAACGAGAATCAGAAACTACTGCTGCTAGATATAATCTAAAAGCTGGTTTAAGTTTTTGACATTTAAGAGCAGCCAAAGCAGCTCCGAAATACATTTCTGGGTAAACCTGTTCACTATTAAGGAAGTATTCCAAAGCTACTACAGCACCTTCTGGCTTATTTAATTTCATCAAGAGTCGATAACAATCTAAATAAGGAGTATAATTTTTAGAATCAAGTTTAATGCATTTTTTATAAGTATTTACAGCTTCATTATTTTTTCCAGCATTTTCATACAACTGAGCTAACTCGTAATTGCAGATATAATCATTTGAGAAATGCTTTTCAACTGCTTCTGCAATAAAGCTAATGTTATCAAATGATTCTATTTTTCTTTTATATTTTAAAAGAGATAAAACACCATCTTTAGATTCGGGACAAATATTTACCAACTCTTGAATATATTTATAAAAATATTTGTTTTCTGGCAGATATTCAGATATTCTTGCAATACCTTCAAGAACACCTATCTTAAGTTTTGAGGGAAGTTCTAACTCTGCTAATTCTAGGTATAAAGATGCTGCAGCAGTAAATCTACCTGTTACTTCATATAAATACGCCAATGAATAACCATCAGCCGGAATCTTTCTTATCTTTAAAACTTTTTCAAAAGCTACTATAGCTCTATCGTATTCTTTATTTGAAGATAAAGCATAAGCAATCATTCGTTGAACATTATAGTCTGAAGAATTTTGTTGTTCGGATAGTAATTCTAATGTTTTGGTATATTTACCACCGTCAAAGGCTTCTTTTGCCTTGTCAAAAAGCTCTTTTTCTGATTTTTCTTTAGCTTCTTTAGATTTTGAATCATCAGAGGGAACTGATTCAACTATTTTTTTAGTAGGCTTAACTTTTGGGGTAGTAGGATTTTGAGATTTATTATAAAAATAAAACCCTACCCCGCCCAATATACATATTAAGAGAATTACAGGTACTTTTAAATCATCCATAATTTATTAGTCTAACATATAGAATAAACAATTACAATCTTTACTATGCGTAATCAGGATAAAAAAAAGACCATCGCTTTTTAAGCAATGGTCTTTTTTCTATCTATTAAATTTAGTCTTCGTCTACAACAACTACGTCTTTTACTTCTTCAAGCTTTAAAGTGCCATTTAGATAAGCAATATAGTGTTTGCAAGTTTCGCATTTAGAATTATTATAGACTTCCCAACAATATGACATAATTGAAATATCTCCTTATTTGTATGTGAATCAGGCTACTTTACGATAATCATACAAAGCATATTCATCTCCGATGATTGTTTCAGATAATTCATCATCAATCGCAAAAGCTTTAATTAGCTCATCTTTAAAATTAGGTTCTAACCAAATCGCCCTTTTCCAACATCTAATTGCTTGGTCTAATTTACATTTTGTAGCAAATGCAATACCAAGGTTGTAAAAGGTCTGAGCATTTTTAGGCCTAATCTTAAGAGATTCTTGATAATAACCTATCGCAGCATCGGTGTTTCCCTCTGCTTCTGATTGTAAAGCCTTATCAAAAAGCTCCTGACTCTGTTTTTTTATCCAATAGGTCTCTGTCATAAGAAATATATCGGCATAAAAATAACTTTTTTGCAGAGGCTACATTACCACAAATTCTTAAAAAAATCAAAAAGTTGTTTTAGATTCATTAGAACAAGTTTTTGTATAATAATATGGTTATAAACAGGCTCGTATATTAAAAAAAGATATTATTGCACACAAAACTATCTTAAAACCAGTTGTAAGCATAAATGACAGAAATGACAATAATGCGACTTTAAAAGCTTTACCTAGTTTGAAATTAGCTATAAGCTCCCCAATAAAAGCGCATACAAATGGAATCCACAATATTCCGAAAGGTGGGAAAAAGAAACCAATAATAAGCCCTAGAGTCGATCCTATAACAGCATACTTAGAGCCCCCACCTAGCTTTGTAACAATCATTGGTGCAAAATAATCTATTGTAGCAGCAATAAGGCACAGCACAATCATAACTATTAATATTGTTGTTGATATACTACCTGGGAAAAAATAAAAAGCAATTACTAAAGCAATAAGGCAAAGAGGAGGTCCAGGTATTGCTGGTGCTACCGAACCAATAATACCTATGATATCAAGTAAAATAATAGCAATTAGTATTAAAACATATATAGTAGTTTGCATAACAATATAATATTAATATAGATTTATTACTTATTCTATCATAAAAAAGACAAATTGTTTTACCAATACTAATAAATACAGGGGTATAATAGGCTCTATCTAAGTTTATATGTTATAGGAAGTTCTATTTTCGCGGAAGTATCCCAATGAGGTGGCGGGGCTGGCAAACGAGATTTTCTTACTAACTCTTCTGCATCAGAAGCCAAAACTCTAGGTTCTTTAGTTTTTGCTGAAACATTATTTGTTTTTCCATCTTTATCAATGCGAAAAGAAACTATTATTTTCCCTTCTATATGCATAGCTCTTGCATTTGATGGATAGTTTT
>CAMJNS010000135.1 GCA_946407375.1 uncultured bacterium | reverse complement strand
TTAGACAATGCTTCAAATATAAAATATCCTGCTTATAAATTCATTTTAGATACCAATAATCATAATTCTAATAAAAATATCGGTGTTACAGAGATAAAAATGTATCGTACTGGCGTAAAAAGATTGACTCCTAAAGGAAATCCTAAAACTATTGATTTAGCAAATCATAAAGCAGTTTTTGATATGGCTGATGGAGAGTTAGAAGTTTGGTGGTCCAATCATTATCAAGAAGATGAAGTTTGGTATACTGGTCCATTTTGGGATCGTAAAGAACATCATAAAACAAATCATTTTCCTCTTTCTGATATTTTTTCTAATAATATTACTTTAAAAATTGACGAGAATACTAAAGTTTGGAAATGTTATACTTCTTCAAGATGGGTGGTGTTTAAACTCCCACAAAGAGAGATTGTGTCGATTATAAGATATTGCAATAGTAATAGAAATTTAAGATTAACTACTTTTAAATTATATGGTTCTAATAATACGGATATTTCTATTCCTTGTGATTGTAGTAATCCTATAGATACTTCTATTTGGCACGAAGTTTTTCAGAATACATCTTCACCAAATATAGATACTAGTTTCATAACTTTTGAGTTTGATAATACTACAGACTACAAATATTATCTACTTAATATTGAAAGTACACAAAATCCAAATTTTGAACTTGCAGGATTAGAACTATATGCAGGTAATGGTTCTGGTAATAGTTCTTTAACAGAAACTCCAACAGATAATTATTTGACTTCAATGAAAAATGATAACTTGGAAAATATAAGGTGTGATAATTCTGCTGTTTGTGCAACTCCTTATGGTTTGGTAGTTACAGGCGGTCTTGATGCAACAGGAGATGCAATACAAACTTCCTTGCTATATTGGCCCCATGGGATAAATAGGTATGATGGTAATTATTATCAATATGGAATACCTCGCTCTCTCCCCAATATGGTTAAATCTAGAGCAAACCATACTCTTGTATGGCATAAAGGCAAGATTTATGCCATAGGAGGAAAAGCTAGTCAAGATGATGAAGATGTTCTTGCAACTAACGATTTCATTGAGTTTTTAGATTATAATAAAAATTCAATGCATTGGGAAGCTTATTCCAAACCTTTTATATATGTTGATGGTGCTAGTGATGATATAGAACGATTTAATCATGGGGCTTGCAGTTTCGGAGATGAGATATTTATCTTTGGAGGTTCAGATCAAGATCACGTACGTTCTTCTGCAATCGCTTTCAACCCTGAAACAGGAGTTATTAGAGAGTTATCAGATATTGGGTCTTCAAATAAACTAACCCCCTGCGCTGCCGTGCCATTTGGGTCAAAGATATATATTTTTGGTAATGATGAAACAGATCCTGATTTACTTAAAATATTGGAATACACCCCCTGATAAGGTGAAAGGTGAAAGGTGAAAGCTGAGAAATGAAAATTGAGAAATGAGAGTTAAGAATTGAGAGTTTAGTTTTCAGCTTTCAACTTACTAAGCCTGTTTTTTTCTATTTCGAAGAGTTCTTTAAGTTTGATTTCGCCAATATTCATTCGCTTTGCTAAATAGCGAATAAAACCAAGTTCCTCTTTAGCAATTCTTCCATCAGCAAAGGCAACTCTCACAAGAGCTTGCATTAAATCAACATTTTGAGAGAGAGGAACAGTTTTTATTAAATATTCAATAGGTCCTTTGTGACTCATAATTTCTTTAACCAATGAACCTACTTTTTCATTAGAAATGCCTAATTTTGCTGCATAATCACAAATTACTGCGAATTCAATTTTATTAACGTTGTTATCTACAAGCATCATTCCAATTAGCCACTTAACCTGGTCTTCTGGCGACATTCGAGGCGGTATCTGATTCATAGCATTAGCCAAAGTCGCTGCCCCAATAGCAGCACCAGCAGCTACACCTAATGCATTAGCAGAAAGATTATTTGCAAGAGATGGATTATTTTGAGTTTGATTATTTGAGGAATCATCTATTGTAACAGCTGTCTGATTAGAACCTGCATTATTAAATTGTTTTTTTGCAGAAGGTTTTGTATACCCCTTAAACTTTATAGGTTTTGTTAAATTACGTTTTACCAATGAAATAGCATTGGTTACTCTAACATCATCAGAGGAAATAACATCTTCGATAACCCAATCTCTATTACCTTCATTCATAACAGTACCACAATATTCACATTCATTAGAAGAACTGTGGCTTTCCATAGCACCACAATTAGGACAAGGAGCAGCACAAATACTGGTTTTGACATCGGTCATAACACCACGTTTTCTTTTTAATACAAATATGCTTCTTATATTTTCTTTCTTTTGGAACATCTTCTTAAAGCTGCTACCAAATCCAGTATTTTTATCTTTAATACTCTTGAGAATACCGCTCCAAGCAATTTCTACATATATAAAGTCTTCTTTTTCGCTCTTATCAGCATCAACAGCTAAAACCTTAATAGAACCAATTGCACATTCATCATAATATTTGTAAGTATCAGAAGGTTCAAATGTCTTAGAAACACTTTCACAGTATTTGTCACAAGCTATTTTTCTAAGAGGAGCTATATTTCTATATCTTTCAGCAGAATGTTTTCTCCAGAACATCATAGAAGCTAAATCTTCTATATGCTGAATACTGAAACCTTCATCAAATCCAATATATTTTGAGAATCCAGGAATCAACTTATTATTATTTCTTGACCATTCAATAGATTGGGTAATATTAACTAAAACCCAGTCATGTTCACCAGAACGTAACAGACAACCACAACTAGAACAATTGGTGTGTCTACCTATATTAATTTTTGTACCGCAATTTGGGCAGTAGCCTTCAATTAGACCAGGTTTCTTTAAAGTTTTACTTCCGTGTCTACGCAGGAAAGTCCAAGCTTCAGTGAAACTAGTAACATTCTTATCGCCTTCAATATAAGCTTTTGTCTTTTCATCAGCTCTATAATTTTTACCTGAAGCATATATTCCCAAAACTATAGTATCGATGTTTCCATCAGATTCATAGCCTAATATTGTAGAAGAACTAACCTTAAGGTCTTCCATCACATCAATAATGTGGTTTTCTTTCATTATTCCTAATTGAATAAGGAATTGTTCAAAGGTTCCGTCACCCAAGAAAGCTTCAACTTTAGATAAATCTCGATTACTCCAAGCAAGTTGAATTAACTTAAAGGCTTTTTCCGCTCTTTTACAAAATTCTTTTTCGTTAAAATCAGGGTCAATAGACTTAATAGTCAAAAGAGCCTTATTGTCAAGATTTTGTTTTGTAGATAAATTATCATAATCTGAATTAGATTTTGTATTCGAGGTCTTGGAAGCTAAAATACTTTCTAAGTCTGAACCCGAACTTCTGTTTGAAGACCCAGAAGTTTTAATACCACTAGACTTATTAAAGTTTGTATTCGCAAATGGGTCTACATCTAATTCTGACTCTTCTTTAGTTTTTGCACAATAGCCCCAAATTATTATAGCAATAATAAAGAAAATGAAAAGCGCAGTTAAAGGATAACCTATAGCTGGATGTTTCTCACAGAGGTCCATTAAAAAGTCCCAAATAAGGCGGAATAAGACTCTAATTAATGCACCAATTGCACCGCTACCGCCACCACCAGAGGAACTACCTGAAGAACCGCCTGAATAACCCTGTCCTCCACCAGCTCTTGCAAAAGCTTCAGTACATACGAAAACCATTGTACATAGGAGTACAATTAGTATTGAAAAACCTATTATTCTTCTTTTTTTATGCATTTTATTGAGGAATTAGGGTTTCCTTATTATTATTTTACATTAAATTTTAGTTTACTGCTAGTTTAGTTAATAATTCATTACTGGATGGACTTCGTTTTGCTTTCAGCAACGCCACTCTATTGCTCGCAATGACGATTATGACCCTGTTCATAGTATATAAACGTCATCGCAAACCGCAAGTTATACGTCATTACGAGCAGTCGATAGACTGCGTGGTAAACCGTGGCGATCCAGTAAAAATTTAATGCATAAACCTAGTTTTTAGACAAGCTCTCCAGGGAAAGCTTTATGAACCTATCACCCATCACTTACCACTTTCAGTTTTCAGTTTTCAATTTCTATCTGGCTAAATCAAAGAAATATTCACTTAAAGCAGCACCCTTTTCACTGTATAATAGATGTTCACCGTCTAAATCAATATTATAAGGTTTGTTTGTTAAACGATTTTTCGGTAACTCTCGACCAAACCAGTTGCTTAATTCTCCTATAGAACCAGGCAATCTACTTTTCTCACAATAAAAAGAATTTATTGCCAAAGCTATAGCCGTAAATTCCATTTTTGCTAAGACTTCTTCATAATTCTTTTTCAAACCTTTGAAATTTGGATAATCTATAAGAGTAAGATAACCAACAACAAAAGACTCTGGATGTAAAATAACTTTATATATAGCAGACAATGATTTCAAAGAAGATACATTGTATTTATCAACATATTGTTCTATTTCTCTTTCCATTTTATCCAAGTCATTTTGCATTTCATAAAGAGGTTTATCCATAAACTCTTGCGGTTTTTTATAGAGAAAATCCGATAAATCTTTATATTCCTCTGTCCCTTCTACTACAGATAACCTTCCATCTTCAAAGTATCTAAAGATAATTTTCATATGGTCTTTATGGCTATTTTCTTCAAATTTAATAAGATTAGTAAAAGCTACTTCATTATCAACAAAATCTAAAATATCTTTAGCAACAGCTTTGCTTAGTTTATGGCTATTGAGTTTAGGCTTATTTGCCCAGTTTAATAAGGAGTCACAAGCAATACTGTAGTTAATAAAACTTATTAATCTTGAGGAAATAAAGCCACTAGAAGAATAATTAGTCAAAAAGTCTTTAGAAAGATAAAAAATGCTATGAACCATCAACAATGAAGTGTCATAATCCCTTTTATTATCGAAATAACGACTAAGTAAGTTCCAGTATCTAACAGTATTTCTGAATGTTGTTCTTTCTGGAGAGCTAGGCAAATCAGAACTTTCTTCATAAGTAGGTGTAGATTTCTTTTTTGTTTCTGTCATTTTCTGTTTAATGGAAGAAGCAAATTGAGTTCTAAATTCTTCTATATTTTGAGGAATAATCGATTTTATGCTTTCTGTTAATTTTTCTTCCATAAAATGATTACCTAAATCTTTTCCTCTAGGAACAAGAGTATCTATCCTACTTATTTCTTCAAATAGTTTTTTATCTGGGACAAAATTTCTAGCATAAAGCGGGAAATTGTCATCATCATATTTTAAAACCATATTTGGCGTATATTTTTCTTTTATTTCAGGCGGAGGGTTTAAAATAAGACTTCTAGATTTATCAATGAATTTATAAGATTCATAACCTTTGTATCCAACATAGCCAGAAATAGATGCAAAACAAAGAACTGTTAAAAATAAAATAAATAAAATCTTTAAACAGCTTAATTTCTTTTTCTTTTTTGGTTTGCTATAAGTTGGTGTCTTATATTGCTTTTTTGCAGGCGTTTTAGCCCAAGCTTTTGTTTTATTAGGAAAACTGCTTTTAGGTTTATTAGAAATAGCGGAAAGATTCTTTTTAGCTGAATCAGATGCTGGATTGGGTTTAGATTGAGAATCTGTTTTTTTTGCTGAGTCAGTTGTTGAATTAGGTTTAGGTTGAGTATCTGTTTTTTTAGCAGTAGCAGGTGCTGAATTAGATTTAGGTTGAGAATCCGTTTTTATAGCAGTAGCAGGTGCTGGATTGGGTTTAGGTTGAGTATCTGTTTTTTTTGCTGAGTCAGTTGTTGAATTAGGTTTAGGTTGAGTATCTGTT
>CAMJNS010000134.1 GCA_946407375.1 uncultured bacterium | reverse complement strand
CATGTTCCCCTGACCAGATATTCTGTAATTTCTATTTATAAAACTCATAAGTTTTATAATAATAATCATGTTCCCCTGACCAGATATTCTGTAATTTCTATTTATAAAACTCATAAGTTTTATAATAATAATCATGTTCCCCTGACCAGATATTCTGTAATTTCTATTTATAAAACTCATAAGTTTTGTTCTAATTTGTTTGGTGAATAAGTCTTTAACAATCATTGTTTCATTAGTTGTTAACCACCAGGCATCAGAGAATTTCTTATCATCTTCAAAATCTATATCTATACTTTTATTTAATTTCAATACTTCCGCGGTCCTTTTGCCTAGTGTTTCTTTAGTAAGGTCAAAATTGGGTAATCTAAAATTTTTATCATAAGCTACACACATAGTTGCGTAGCTTTTGTTTCCGGTTTGTTGACCATCTGTGTCTGTAGCAGTTCTAGTTGCAAAGTTACTTTCGTTGCGGCTATTTAACGATAATTCCATATGTGCAACCCATTCTAATTCCCCAATATAAAGATTTCCGTTTTCCTCATCAGATTTATCTATAACATTATAAAAATAAGGGTTTTCCATGGCGGAAAAACATTGCATTGCTATTCCTTCTTTAAATACTTTATCATATGAGCTAAAATGGCTGGCATTAGTTCGTTTGACAAACTTTTGAAACTCTTTTTCTCTACTTGCTTTTTGTTTTTTCTTATTAATTCTGATTACTTTGAAAGCAATAAACCATATGACAGAAAATATGAATACAATTTCTCCAATTCCTTTAAACCCAAGAGAGTAAAGAATCGCTGATATTATAATAGTAAATAAAGGATGTAGAAATGCTCTATTATTAAATGGATTGAAACCCATGTTAGCCTCCGAGAGATATTATTATATATTACAATATAATTTCTAATACACTCAATATTTATTATTTCTTTGAAAAAAAGAGTTATTTAAATAGCCCTAATATTTTTGGAATGATTATATCAAAAATTGTTGCACTTAAGAAAGATATTAATAATATGGATGCAATAACTATAGAAAAAACTTGGGTTTTATTTTCTTTTTCTTTAGCGTATATTGCATCAGCAATCTGAGATTCAGAGTATTTGCTTTTTATTTTTCCATTAAGATCACCATGAGCCTCACAGTATATTATTCCAGTATCTGTAGCAAGATCTCCTTCACTAGAATATTTACATTTTTCAATGAATGGATCAGGTAATTTTTTTAAATATTTAGTATCTACTAAAGTCTGTAAGGTTTTTTCATCAAGTTTATTAATTTTAATTTCATTATCTAGATTATATAATTCAACAGCACCAGCTATTAATCTGATTTCAGAAAAACAGTTATCTTTTAATCTTGATGGACGAAGTGGTGGATAATGAGGCAAGAGTGCCAGGAATATAAATGTCAGAATTATAGAAGAAATAATAATATCTAAAAAGAATTTTGTGACAGTTAAAGGTTTTTCTTCGTTTGGTTTTTCTTCGTTTTTAACTAATTCATTTGACATTATATTTTATTATTTTTATAAAATTAATTCTTTTTTCAATGTATATCATAAGTTTAACATTTATTTTTATAATAATAAAAGATTTTATTATAATCAACAAAGTTTAGTCATTTTCTTAAATATTGGTAGTTTTATAAGAACTCGTATTTTAAACTAACAAATTTGCAAAGTATCAATATTTGTGGTAATTTTAGCCCCATAATTAAATCTTTTTAAGGTACATTAGGGAGTACATAATGGCAACAGAAGAAAAGAAACATATTTGGCAATTTTACAGATATGGTGGTATTGATCAAGTTGAATTAGAAACAGCCGAAGATTTAACCAAATTAAATGAGTTAGACCCAAAGCTTTGGGCAGCAATGACATGCCCTGTTAGCAATGTGGATTATGATTCTCAGACATTGGCTTATCTTGACACCGATGGCGACAAACGCATTAAAATACCTGAAATAATAGCTGGTGTAAACTGGATTTCATCTATTTTGAAAGACCCAGCTTCTATTAGAAAACCAGAAGAAGATCTTCCTCTTGATAAAATTAACGAAAACAGTGAAGAAGGAAAAGCTCTACTTTCTACTGCAAAACAAGTTCTTTTTAATCTTGGAAAAGAAGATTCAAAGTCTATTTCATTAGCCGATCTTGCTAGTACACAGAAAATATTTGCTGCAACAGCTTTCAATGGCGATGGCGTTATTACACCTGATACCCATGATGGCGATAAAGTAATAATGGATGCCGAATGTAGTAAAATTATTTCTGAAATAATAGATTGTTTGGGTGGCGAAGAAGATAGAAGTGGAAAACTAGGTATTTCACAAGCAAAGTTGGACGCATTTCTAGCTGATGCTGCTGCATATTCTGAATGGGCTAAAAAACCTAAAACTGATTCTGCTATACTCAGCAGTGGCGATGATACTGCTTCTTTAGATGCTATTATGAATATCGTCAGAGCCAAGATCGACGACTATTTTACTCGCTGTCGTCTTGCTGCTTTTGATGAAAAGTATGCCAAGGTTGGTCAGGAACTTGATAACGAATATGTAGCACTTCTTAAGAAGAGCATTTCTTCAGAAACTCCAGAACTTAAAGAATTACCTTTGGCTATGGTTTCTACAAATGCAGTATTAGACCTTACTAAACATATAAACCCATTCTGGGCTACAGAAATAGCTACCTTTGCAGAAAAAGTAGTTAAACCAATAACTGGTAATGCAGAAAAGCTAACTGAAGCTGATTGGGGAAAAATTAAAGCTCATTTTGCAGCTTATGAAGCTTGGCAAAATGGTAAAGCTGGTGCAGCCGTTGAAAAACTTGGCGAAGCTAGATTAGATGAAATTTTAGCTAGCAAAAAGAATGTGGAAATTTCTGCTTTAATAGCTAGAGACAAAGCCTTAGAACCAGAATTTAACAGACTTACAAATGTCGATAAAATGATAAGATATTATAAGTTCTTGTTTAAGCTTCTTAACAACTTTGTTTCTTTTAAAGATTTTTATAACAAAGAAAAGAGAGCTATATTCCAGGCTGGTACTCTTTATATTGATAGCAGAAGTTGTACACTCTGTATTAAAGTTGATGATGTGGCAGCTCATAGTGCTAGAGCAGTTGCTGCAAATACTTTCTTACTCTATTGTGAATGTACACGCAAACACACAGGTGAAAAGATGAATGTCGCTGTAGCTGTAACTGATGGTGAATCAGATCAGCTCATTGTTGGCAGAAACGGCATTTTCGTTGATACTAAAGGCAACTACTGGGATGCAGTAATTACAAAAGTTGTAGACCACCCAATCAGTATTCGTCAGGCTTTCTGGTCTCCCTACAAGAAGCTCGGTGCTTTGATTAATGAACAGATTGAAAAATATGCTTCTTCAAAAGATAAAGCCGTTACAGAAAACTTTACTGCAAAAGTCGGTGAAGCTAGTACTAAATTGCAAACTCCAGCCCCAGCCGCAGGAGCTGCTCCCGCTGCTGCACCTGCTCCAGCAAGTAGTTTTAATGCAGCACAGTTTGCTGGTATTTTTGCCGCTATAGGTTTAGCTTTGGCAACTATAGGTTCTGCAATTTCTTCTGTTGTTTCTGGTTTTATGGCTTTAAGTTGGTGGCAAATGCCTTTGGCTATTATTGGTATTTTGTTGCTTATCTCTGGTCCATCAATGATTCTTACTGCTATGAAGTTACATAAACGTAACCTTGGTTCTATATTAGACGCAAATGGTTGGGCAATAAATACCAGAGCAAGAATCAATATTACTATGGGTCGCTATTTAACTAGCGTTGCTAAGTTACCAGATAATGCTAAACGTAATTTAGATGATCCTTTCAAAGAAGAAAAGAATCATTGGAGAATGTGGCTTACTATTATTCTTGTTGTTCTTCTTCTGATGTTCTTCTTCCTTCCAGGTTTTGCTGAATCAAGACATATGGTAAAAGCTTTCTTCGTTGGCGAATCAACTTGTGAAGAACCTGCGAAAAAAGAAGAAGTTAAGAAAGCAGAAGAAACTAAAAAAGCTGAAAGTCCTGCTGCTCCAGCTCCAGCGGCAGAAAAGAAGTAATTCAACTAAGTAATTTTAAACAAAAAAGCTTGGGAATTATCCCAAGCTTTTTTGTTTCATATATTTGTAATTAAATATATAATTAGTTAATTGATATCTGCAAAGCTTGTTCTAAACCATCACACCAAATAAAACCAATCACTCCAATTATAACCAAAGTATGCTATAATACCTTTGAAGCAACTTCGAGGCATAACTATATACAATGAATCGTCATTGTGAGGTGGTGTGCGAAAACTTGTATTTCTCTAAAAAATAGAATTTTTTTATGTAGTCTACACATTGTCATAAACGTATAGCTTTCAGAGCTAAAGCCCATACGCTATACTTTTTATGACAAATGTGTAGACAATTAAAATAATCAAATATTGGCTAAGAATACTAGTTTTAGCACACCACTTGCTAGGAAAATAACGAGGTAACAAATGACACAATCAACAAAAACCATTATTATCGCAGCAGCTGTTTCACTGCTGGCATCTTTTCCTCTATATTCTGCCAGCATCGAAGAATTTCAAACTGAAGAATATTACGGCAGCGGCGGCTTAGACCTTATTAACGCTGCTGAAGCTTATGCTAAAGGTTATACAGGGAAAGGCATCACAATAGGCATTAATGACCAACCTGTTAATTTTGAACATGAATCCTTTGTAGATAAAACAGGATCTAAGTATGTTGGTACATTCAATTTAGATGAAATAGACTGGGAAGAATATAGTCATGGAACTCATGTTGGGGGTATTGCGGCTGGTTCAAAAAATGACAAAGGGATGCATGGAGTTGCTTTTGATGCAGATATTATTAGCTCTAATTTTTCTTCAGATATTGGATATGTTTACTGTGATGATTTAGGTTTCTCAAAATTTTCTCATTATTCTCATATTAAAGCAATAAACAACTCATGGGGTTATTCTAATAACTCCATAGATGAGTTGTTTAATTCAGATGAAATAGAATATGATACTAGTTCAAAAGAAGTTTTCAAAAAGATTTTTGATAAAATAGAAGCTCCTGAATTTTTAAATAATAGGGATTTTGCTCCTATGGAACCAATAATAGATGCTTCCAAAGAAAATCTATTAATCTTTGGTAATGGTAACGATGGACAACAAGAAACTTTTATTAATCAATTCCTTTATTGGGCCTATAATAAATCTACCAATAATTTAATATCTGTTATTGCTGGCTTAAATTCATATTGTGATAATACTCATCTTGTTAGAAATCCTGATGGAACCATTACTGGTGATTATATAACTGCACCTTTTACAGACTTAGCCAAATATTATGAAGATTCTATTATTTCTGCTCCAGGTTGGAATATTTATTCTTCTTATGCAACAAACAAAAACGATTATATTTTTATGTCTGGCACATCTATGTCTACGCCTTTCGTAACTGGCGGAGCAGCACTTGTTCAGCAGGCTTTTCCATATATGAATGCAAAACAGATTGGTGATGTTCTTCTATCTACTGCAAACTTAAATATTAATATTGAACATCCTTTTAATGTGACAGTTAATTATAATGATATTTATGTAAAGCTTTTTTATACTGATGAGAGAATTCATAGCAGTGACAAGCAGGTAAAGAATGATATCCTAAGCTGTGTAGATAGCATAAAAAACGATGGTAATTATGGCTATACAATAGAATATTTTATAACAAATGCTTTAGATCATGATAATATTTCTGTTTATTATCAGACACCAATTCAGGAATTCATTGGTCAAGGTGTTCTTGATGTTGGAAAAGCAGTTAGCGGACCTGGTGCTTTAAACGCCAGAAGATTAGAAAAAGATAATATTTCTTCTAAATATCTGACGGACGGTCAAAAAACTGCAATGTATGATATTGATACCAAAGGTTATGATTCCTGTTGGGATAACGATATAAAAGAAATAAGATCTGGTAAGATTGCTGAAAACAATACAGAAGAAGATTTGAAGGAACGTTATAATTATTATAACCTGAACTGGATTTCTAATG
>CAMJNS010000133.1 GCA_946407375.1 uncultured bacterium | reverse complement strand
CGACATTGGCCGTATAAATGATAATCAGCAGGCAATCGTTGATTTTACAATTATTGATAAGCTTGATGAAGAAGGATTAGGCACAGGCGGGCTTACTACGCTCTTTACTTTAGACTGCAAAGCAGAAAAGCCTGATGAGCTTGAAGCTTCAGGAAACGGCGGAACAATCATAAAGGCAGTAACTCGCCGAGGACTTGCTGACTTCGGGTCAGTAGAGCCTGTAATGCCAGGTAGAGTCAATTATGACCCTGAATATACAAAATCTTTTGCCTACGGTATTGATGAAAATTGGGGTGTTTTTGAAGGCACTTCCAGACGTGGAATTATTGCATTCAAGCTTACTGACCAATATAAAGAATCTGACAAATGGGAACTCATCAGCGATTTCATACCAAGCTTAAAGTTGAAACTTCCAAAAGAAGAATTCACCAACAAAGCTTTATTGGCTCAAAATTATGAAATTGCTTTCGATGATTCGTTGGATAGACGAATTGATGAAGCTGTTTCTCAAGCAAAACTTGAATATGAAGCCACTCACAAGGAAGTTGATAAGACTCCTAAGATTGGTTTAAACAAGGATGATAAGCCGTTAATGACAGTCTCTGTTCCTGCAATTACCCTTTATGGAACAGAAAAAATCAATTCGGTTAAATCAGAAAAAGATATTTTTACTATATTTGAGAAATTAAAAATAGCTTACAATCAACGAATTAATGTTAATGTCTTCTATTCTCCAGAAGCTGTAATAACTCAGGGTTGGGGCAACGACAGCGAACTAACAAATCTTGCTGAAAAATTGCTTATTAAATTAGGTAACACTCCGTCAAAAAGATATGTGGAATTAACTCAAAAAGGCGAAGAAAAGATTAAATCACGTACATTAGGTAATATTCCAGAAAAGACTCTTTTGACAGCTCTAGAATACAAGAGCGATGGAAAACCTGTTCTTTTTGTTCCCGCTTTTGGTAAGAATTTAAGCGACTTAAAAGGTTTGTGCTACTTTAAGAATCCAGTTGTAAATGAAACTTATTATGAAAAAAGCAAAATAACTTTAAAAGTCAGCGTTTACGGCAAACTTACAGGCGATGCTGGAATAGCTGCTCAACAAGCAATTGCTGCTAATATGTTCGGTGCTCTTGGCGGAAGCGAAGGTGCTGAAACTGACGATGGAATCTTTGAAACGACAAGTCTATTCAACAAAGAATTTACTGTAAATGATTTTTCTTCTGACTTGTTCGATGTAAGCTTCCAGTCTGTTGGCAAGAGCAGTGACGGAAAAGGCGATATTGTCTGTGCAGTTATTGATTCTCCCAAAGGTGTTATTGTTGATGAAAAACTTTGGATAGACACTTCCTGCTATGAAATCAAATCAGTAACAATTCAGTTCGATGAACACAACAAAACAACCAGATTATTAGGCGAAGGGAAAAAGCTTACTGACCTTCATTTTACTCTTGGTTATTTTATGCCGACCCTTACAGAACCAGCTGTAAAAGCTTATGAACAAGCAATTAAGGTTAGAGCCGAAGGAATAAAAGATGCTTCTAACTATACTAAAGTTAAATGGCAAGGACATGCTGCTCTAGCTAAGTTTATCAGAGCTTTTGGCAAGATTTCTGACGATTTGTCTAAAAAATTTGAAATTATAGTTCCTAGAATGGCTGAAGAAGACGCTCTAGCTGTTGCTGCAATCTGCGAAAGCGATGGAAAGAACGCAACTCTAGGTATAGATTTGATGAATGTTTCTGTTCTTAGTGCATTAGAAAACGAAGGACAAAGCGAAAAGGCAAAATATTACAACACTCTTGCAGGGCTTCTTGCCTCACAGCTTGAAGCTTTTGTTCTGCCTGGTGGTAAGGGCGAAAGCTATGCTCATGTCTGGGCAACAATGCCGAAGAATGCAGGTCTCATTACTATCGGCGAAGAAGGCCGTGAAGAAATCTGTAATTATCTTGTAGAAAAGAACTTCCCAAAACTTCTAACTGAAAGACTGAAAGACGAAAAATGCAATAATTTGAGCTTTATTGTTCCAACAGCACAGGGAATCAGAAACGGCAAACCAGCTTGGGCTTGGCTTGAAGTCAACAACGAAACTGGATATGTTGTTTCAATGTTCGATAACGGAGAACGCTCTGGCTTGGCTGGCTATATAATAGGGCTTACACCTTACAATGAATGTAATTTCATGGCTGGTGTGGTAGTTGGTATTAGCTGCTCTAATTTTGCGGTATCTGCTTATAGCCTTGAATTTGATGACGAAGACAATATTTGGGAAAGTTCTGAAAAACTTTGTAAAGATATTTCTAAAGCTATAGGAACAGCAGAAGGCCTGATGTCAGCAAAAGACGTTCAGTCTGGATTAGCTGGTTTTGCAGGTTCACAAGCAGGTGATGCAACTAAGGGTCTTGTTGGCGTTGACTTCAACGAAGTCTACAAACACATAAAGATTATTCGTGGTGATGCAAATTACACCCCCACCTTCTCCGAAGGCTTCAAAACAGCCATCCAGCTCTATTTCGGCAAATAGCCAAAAACAACTCCCCTTTTTAGAGACTGTCTAATAACTAAGAATTTGTTAAAAATTCAGTGTGTGGAGTAATGTCCTGACCCCATTTTGTAAAGGGGGATTAAGGGGGATTTTAAAACAATTAATATAACCTAATTTTGGACTAAAAACCTAGTTTTTAGACAGCCTCTGCGAGCCGAAGGCGTGGCAATCCAGATTTTTTAGAGTTCAGAGCGAAGAGCATATAGCACAGAGGATTGTTTTATCAAGAGAAGGTTGCAATTTTTCCCAACCTTCTAAGCCAGTGTTAGATAGTGCTTTAATTGTGTGGGAACATCATTTTTCTTGCCCCAGAGAATATTTTCCACATATCCAATATTCTCATCGGTTAAATTGTTATCTACCATAGCGTAGACCAAATCGCAGAAGTCTTTGGCAGTATATTTTCTTCCTGTAATACTTGTGATAATTAAATTATCTCGAAAACATTCAAAAATATCTGTAATATTAAAAGCGTTGTGTATACATCTTCCTTCGATATAGGTGCAAGGCTCGTAAGGTGGCAGGTAAGCTTGTAGTTTACATTATTTACACTTAAAAAGTAATTGCTGCTTGATTTATATAGCTTATATAAACCATTATCAAATACGACAACATTATCTATATGTTTGATAGACTTTTTAAAAGGTGCGTTATATTCGGCTAAGAAATTTTCGTTCTTTGTTTAACCTGTCCTGGCTTCTACCCGCTTTCAAAGTCTTCTTCGTCAAATGAAAAGTAGAATTTTAAATTAAAAATATAGCTTCTATCTGTGTTTTTTACTTCTTTCATATTTAAACTTACTCCATCTGCGAGAGTTCCAGCATCATAATACTGCGTAGGTTTATGTCTAGGTCATCTGCTCTGAGAAAAGCAGGAGAAGCTAGAAGCATATTCCCGTCTATTCTTGGTTTATGACTATTTATAGCATAAGAAAGCTGGGTTTTCTTTTCTCCCTCGGCATTGAGCTTTAAAACGTATAATTTATTACTTTTTCTATCAATAAAGGAACTTCCAATAAATTTACCTGATGAATCAATTAAATAATACGAATTACCATCTTCAGAGAGTTTCAAAGTATATATGGTCTTTTCTTCAGAAGATTTGCCTTTCTGTATAAGAATTTCTTTCTTGTCATTTTTTACTTGCCATCTTTCTTTTGATTTAATATCAGTAACAGCAAATGAATCTGGATAAGTATTTACTTTAAATAATTGTATGGAAACATCTTCTTTATTACCGGGTTTACCATAATAGTATAGTCTTTCATCTTTGTTTATTGTTACTGAAAATAGATAGTTGTTGATTTCATTATTTTTAAAGAAATATATAAAATAAGAACGCTGTTCTTTATTTAAATAAAATACAACTTTATCTTTGGTTGCTACATCTACAAATGTAGTTTCATTTTGTTTTAAATCGGGAACTGACTTTCGTGCTTCTTCTATTTTAGCTTCTTGTGCTGCTTTTGTTTTCATTTTTTCTTCTTGAGTTGCTGGAACTTTGATTTGATTTGCAAATACCAAACCAACCTCAACAGGGACAAAGAGAGAAAAAGCGAATAAAACCCAAATCCAATCTGCACTTAAAACTAAACCATCGTCATAATATTTTTTTAATTTAGAATCATATTTTGTTTTGTTATAAATAGCACCTGCTATAATAAAAATAGGAGCTGTAGAAATGATATAAGTTAGAGAAAGCTTAATAAATTCTTTATCAGAAATGAATTTTGTAATAATTTCAATATTTTTATAGTAAAGACTAGCAATAATTAAAGCTATAAAAGAAATAACTAAAGGTCCAAACATTCCCCAAAGCGATATTCTTAAAATAGAAGAATTTTTGACTATATCTATCTTAAGGCTTTTTATTCCTGATTCAACTTTTTCCCAGAAATATGGTTTGGGTATTTCTTCATAAATAACATCATCGCCATATTTATAAGACAAACGGCTGTCTTCTTGGCGAATTGCAAGACACTTCTCACTTGCTACAGGAAGTTTCTCTTTTAATATTTTAATTTTTTTGGGTAAAAACCAGAATGGTAAGCCAATAGGCGTAAAAAGATAAAAAATAAAAAATATAAATATTTTAAATTTAAGACTAGTATCTGAATCTTCAAAAATTCCAAGACTAGATATAAAAAAATAATGAATAAATAAAGTTACAAAAAGGGCTATCCATCCTGAATAATTTACTAATTTCTTTTTTTCATGATTGTTAGTCATTGAAACTCTGCCTGTTTGCCCATTTACTGCAACGGTAAAATTAGCAACTTTATAGTAATAGACAGGCAATAATATAGGGGCATTCAAAACGTCAACAGAATCATCAGACTTAATTTGAATATCTTCGCTATCTAGTTCTTTAGATATTATTTTTTTTTCTTGAGAGGCAACTTCTTCTATAGCTCTGTCAATAAGCTCTTTTTCATCTATGTTTCTTATTTTAACCGACTGACCAGAAATATAGCCAAAATTAAATGGCACAGCTTCTTTCCAGTCATAAGGTTCCATAGCGTCTAAAACTAAATTATCAAGCTCTTTTGAAGCATTGATAAAGTTTCTTTCTACATTTACCTCACAATGAAATTCTCGTTTTGTGTTAGCTCTTTTTATATTGAAATTCAAAGGTCCCATTATTATATAATATGGAAGATAATAACCTTGCATTTTGTTAATGTTCTTTTTTGCAAGCTCTGCTTCTTCACTAAATGAACTAGAGGGTTTGTCTATAAGATCAAGAAGCTTTTCTTTGGCTTCTTCCAGCGTAATCTTAAAAGGAACAATGCTTTCGGGGAAAGAATCGCTTTCATCATAGTCTTTGCGAATCAATGGAGTATCGCAATAGGGGCAGATTCCAGTGGCTTCATTCTCTTTGAAAAAGAATTTTGCACCGCAGTTTGGACAATGAGTAAAAGTATGTGGAAGCTCATGAAGCTGTTTTTTTATTTCTCCCTGCTGTTTTTTACGCCAGTTAGCTAAATTTGTTACGGAATCAACAACAGAAGTTTTACTGCCACAAGAAGGACAGCAATAACTCTGTTCTTTTATGTTATATTCGGCTCTATTACCACAAGATTTACATTTTACTATAAGCGGATTTTCTGACATAGGTTATTCCTTAACAAGTGCTAATCTGAAGCCCATAAATTTCTGCTTGTCGTCATGGTAGTTATAATATCGAGCTGCAGAACGGCAGGAAATCGGCTCACTTAGATAACTGCCACCTCGAAGAAGATGATAAGAACCGCTTTCAGGTCCTTTAGGGTCTGTTACATCATGGTTTGGATAATAATCAAACGCATCTTCGCACCATTCATGCACATTGCCGTGCATATCAAAAATGCCCCAGTTATTAGGCTCTTTTTGACCAACAGGGTGAGTTGTGTGGTTAGAGTTTTCAGAATAAAAAGCCACTTCATCAAGAATTTGGCTTCGGCCTTTTCCAGACATTATATTCCCATTATATAAATCTGTAGTAGTTCCTGCACGGCAAGCATATTCCCATTGGGCTTCAGAAGGCAGAGCAAACTTATATCCATTTGGCAGCTCGCTCTTATATTTTTCAT
>CAMJNS010000132.1 GCA_946407375.1 uncultured bacterium | reverse complement strand
ATTACCAACAGCCCAAACGCTGTTGAAAGTCAAGCCGTTGCTGATGCCATATTCCTTGATGGTGGCTCCTCTTCATGTATTGTTTTAAACGGGAAATATCTGGTTGCTCCATTATATTTAGTTGATAAAGCTAGATTTTCCTGCATACAAATAATTAAACCTACATTAATTTGGTAACAAAGTATTTTTAGGAAATAAACACTATGATAGAATACCCATCATTAGCTTTCCGTGGGAAAAAATATATCACTAATAGTGATAAAAACAGAAAAAACTTTGATGTAGTATTAGTTTCTGGTGATGCTTACGTTGATCATCCTTCCTTTCCCACAGCCGTAATATGCAGGTTATTTCAATACTTAGGTTTATCTGTAGCAATTATAGCTCAACCAGACTGGAATTCAGAAGAGGATTTTAAAGTCTGGGGTGAACCAAATTTATTTTTTGCAGTTACTTCCGGTGCTATGGATAGTATGGTTGCAAATTATACTTCTGCCAGTATGCCAAGAAGTAAAGATAGACTTTCACCAGATGGAACACCTGGTTTAAGACCTAAAAGAGCACTCCAAGTCTATGTACAAAAGATACACCAGCTATTTAAAAAATCATTTATCATAGCTGGTGGCGTAGAAGCCTCTTTGAGACGCTTTTCTCATTATGATTATTGGGAAAACAAAGTAAAAGACCCCATTTTAATGGATGCACCCGCCAATATGATTGTTTACGGGATGGGAGAAGCTGTTTACCCGAAAATTCTTCATTGGTTAAGAAATAAAACCCAATCTTTTCCTCAAATACCTCAAACTCTAATTAAAGTTAAAAAGGATAGCTGGAGAGATGTAATAAAAAGCAATTATACTATTTTGCCATCTATTGATGATTGTCGAAAAGATAAATCTATTTATATGGAACTTGCAAAAATATTAGATGTATGCATGAAACCAGGTGCAGACATATTAATACAGCAACATCCTAAAGGCGATATTATTTGCTTTCCTCCAACTGCTGAAATCTTTAATGAAGAAATCAGCATTATGGAAAAATTAAAATACAATCGACGCTCACATCCTATTTACGATAAACCTATTCCCGCTCTAGAACCTGTACAATTCTCGGTACAATCACATAGAGGCTGCCTAAGTGCCTGTAGTTTCTGTGCATTATCTTTACATCAGGGAAGAATTATAAGATCTCGCTCAAAAGAAAGCATTTTACAAGAAATAAAAGAATTTACTAATCACCCCGACTTTAAAGGAGTTGTACCAGACGTAGGTGGACCTGCCGTCAATATGTATGGTTGGGAATGTTCTATTGGAGGCTGTAATAAAAGGGCCTGTATTTATCCTTCTATATGCAAAAACTTAAAACACTCTCTTAAACCTTTGGCTGAAGTTCTAAAAGCTGCTTCAAAAATAAAAGGAATAAAAAAAGTATTTCTAGGTTCAGGATTGAGATACGATTTAATAGGAAATGATGAATGGGATATATTTGAATACATAATATTTAACCATGTCTCGGGGCAACTAAAAGTAGCACCGGAACATTTCGATAAAAAAGTGCTTCATTTAATGAGAAAAGGCGAAAACGCTGATTTTGGCTGCTTTGCAAAAAAGTTCTACGACTCTTGTCATAAACATAACCAAAAACTTTTTTTGGTTCCTTACCTAATGACAGCTTTTCCTGGAAGCATTGAAGGAGATAAAATTTTAATAAATAAAGTAAAAGAATTACATTTAGTTCATGAACAAATTCAGGAATTTACCCCTACCCCTGGAAGTATTGGTACTGCTATGTATTATACAGAACAAGATTTTGACGGCAACAAGCTATGTGTACCGAAAAACAAAACAGACAGAATGAAAACACGCTCAAAACTACAAAATCATAAATAAAACCTTAGAACATTTTCATTATCAACACCACAATGAAAATTCCCCAGAAAATAGCACCTAATCCAAAGAAAAGAATAATAGCAAAAGACTTTATACTCAATCCTTTTAAACCTAATTTTTCAAGCAATGAAACATCTGATTTTTCACTTGCTGTATTCGTTGCCACACTTTCTGATTCTATTTTCGGAAGTGGCTTTAAATTTTTATAGAATCCAGATGGTTTAGAAGCATTTGGATCAACTCTTACTTTATTTTGTTTTTCTTCCGTTTCCTGAGGTATTGGCTTTGAATTTTTAGCATAATCTTCGTATATTGTCTTAGCTTCAGCTATTAGCTCTTTAGGCCAAGGGTTACCCCCCAATAAAGCAGATACTTTTTCGCTTAATAAATCTATTATTTTTTCACGTTGTTTTTTTAGCAGTGTTTTTGAACTTCTATGGGCAAAATAAGCATCTCTTACTAATTCTCGATAAGGATTAGCTGCTAAAACTAATCCTATGTTCTCTAATAATTCTTCACTATTTTCTTTGGCAAATGAATTAAGCAAAGGTTCTCTAATACTTTCAAAGTCAACTAACATTGCAGTTGTTATTCCCAAAGACCTCTGCTTAACATTTAATGATTTCAAAAGACTAATAACCATATTAGCAACTCTATCTTTGTCAATAGATTGAAAAGCTTTTGTTGCTGTAAGTCTTACCTTAGAATTTTTATCTTGCAATAACTGAGGCAAATATACACAAAGATACTCTGTGTCTAATTTTTCTAGAACTTTAATAGAAGCCCTTACTATATCTGGTTTATCATTTGTCAAAAATGGTTTAACGGCTTCAGCATCCTCTTCCGTTCCATATTTTTTAATTAAACGCAGTATTCTAGTTATTTCTCGTTCTGAATCACTATTTTTTAAGGTATCAAGAATTAGTTTATGGTTTTCTACATAATATTCTTTACTTTCATTAGAAATATTGCTGGAATCATAATTAACATTTGTTGCATATAAACTTTCTATTGCTGCTAAATCTTTCTGCTCAGCATTCTTTTGAATAAGAGGTGCTATTATAGACCTCATACTACCTGTATCAAGCTTTTTAATTGCCTCTACAGCAGCAGCAATAACTATTGGGTTGGGATGTCTGGTTAATTCCAGCAAATCTTCACAATCCTGACTGTTTCCATAATTCTTAAAAAAGACACAAAAACAGGGTAGAACCTGAGTAGGATACTCTTTCCAATTTGCTGTTTTGAAATAATCTGATGCCAAAAAAGCTTCTGCCTGATTAACAGAAGTAATAGCTAATGCCAAATCATCTAATCTATCTGGTGAGTGTAATAGTTTCTCTAAGCCTGCCAATGATATTTTGAAAGCAGTACCTTTTAGCTTAAAAGCGGCTAGGCGAAAAGATTTTTTCAGCAAAAACCAAACAACAGAATCTTTCTGAATATCCATTGCTTTTTTTATTATAAGAGCTGTTTCCCTATTCGGAGCCGACGAATCCAAACATTCCAATAATTCTAGAAATCTAGAAGGATTATTTTTTATGCCCGGCGAGAGCAGTTCTTTATAGTTATTTACTGTTATTTGGTTTTCCACAAATTAGAAGCCTATCGCGCCCCCAAATACAACATTAGGGTCATCGCCTGTAATATTCATTCCAACACATTCAACCAAGAAATTATCATTTCCAAATCTTACACCAACGTGAGCTCTGTGGCGATCTGGATTATCTTGATATGCTTCAAAATCTCTATAATTGGCGACTTTAAATTCTCCAAACAGAGTCATACTTGAAGCAACTCTATATTCTACACCTATTCCACCGTATACTATATTTTTCTTATCAATTTCAATAGAATCTTGATTATTTAACCATATAGTCTGCTTCTTTGTAAACGAAGTTCCTACATTTACATAACCACTAACTCTATCATTTATTTCTTCGGAAAAGGAGAAATAAATATTTCTCATATTTTCCAACTGCTCAATATCAAGATTGTTCATATCTTCTGATGACATCGGAGCAAAATTAAAGCCAAAACAATAGTTTTTACCATCGTTACCAGCAGTGTATTTCATACCAAAACTTGTCACGTTGTCATCTGATTCAAGAGCTTTTATATGTGCATTGTTAGTTCGTTTATAATGCAAATTAGTTGCAGATAATTCAAATTCAGGTTTTGGATAGTATCTTAAACCAATAATACTTTCATCTTTTGTATTTGTAACCTTCTGGTCATTTACCCGCATTTTATAATCAGTGCTAGAACCTTTTCCTGAAATACTGAATGAAGTTTTTTCATTGTAATCAGGTGTCGGTATGGTAATTAAACCAGAAGTACCACCCATTGTTGTGCCTAAATGATATTCTGGCAAAGCATCATTTGATTCGTGAGGATAACTGTCAGAATGATTTGTAAAGCTGAAATCATCACTATCTGGAATTGCTTCTAATACTTGGGCTTCTGCCATCAGGGGGAGGAACAAGGCAGCACCCATAATCAATCCGAGTTTTGTTAACTTTTTCATAGTCTTTTCCTTAGTTATTGCCTTGTTCGTAGTTGGTCCAGTATGTGGTCTGGTCGCTAACAACTTTTAATGGCTGAGTAATAATATAAGTTCCTAATCCTTTTATTTGAGTCCATTTAAAATCATCATAAACTTGTGAACGCTGTTCTGTTGGTGGAATAGCAGCACTATCACTAATATAAATTTGATAAACACCTGGTTCTATATGGGTGAGTTTGAAAGAGCCCTCTACTCCACTATTGTCACTGTTATTTGATGTTTTGGTTGTGAGAATAAAACTTTTATCAACATCATACCAGGTTTCTGTTATATTGGTTTTGCTATCATTATTAGTTTGAGTTCTTTCAATCATTCTATAAAGTCTTACATAGTAATTAGCAATACCATTTCCTATATTTTCTTCGTTTTCTGTAGAAACATATCTCCCTGTGATTGAACCATAGCCATCTTTTGTATCTTCAATCATGGTTAATGATAAAGAATGGGTAGCAACTGTATTAAATTGTCTTGTGCCAGTTAAGTTTTCAAAACCATCTTTTGTTATTTCAAAACTACAATCACCTAATGGAAAATCTTTTATTATTATTTGGCCTTTTTTATCGGTAGTTCCTTTATTTTCACCGTTAATTTTTACTGTGGCAAGTTCCAGAGCAGCACCTGTGTAAGCAGATTTAACTGTTATATCAATTGTGCAAGTTGCAACACTTTCTTTTATATCTAAAGTGATTACAATATTTGATGGACTTACTTTCCCATCACTATCAATACCAATAGGATATACAGTGTTTTCTTCAGTTTTATTTGTATTAACTGCTTTGATAAAATAATTCCCTGGAATCGGTACATTAAAGAAATTAAAGCTTCCGTCACCGAGAACAAGTGTGTCACAATCATCAACAATATTTTTGCATTCTTTATCTTTGTAAAGAATTACAGAATGATCTTTGGTTGAAGAATTATCTGAACGTCTAACTACACCACTTACCGTAGCTTTTTTATCATCTTTTGTAGTTTGGTCAGTCTTAGGATTAAGAGTCAAAATGTAGTTTTCCGGATAAGCTATGCCATTAAAGATAGAACATTCTTTTGGATTTGGAGACAAATCGTCATAACCAGCAGCATGAATTCTTACTGTATATGTTCCGTTGCTTATTCCAGAGATTGTATAAGTACCATCTAGGTTAGTTAGTTCACCTTTGATAAAATTGGGTATTTCAGCATTATCATATAATTGAACATAAATATTAGATAAAGGTTCATTGTTTGAAGAATCTAAAACAATACCTGTTATTTTATTTGAATAGTTTTCTGAGTCAATGTTTCCCATCAGTGCCGAAACAGGCGAAGAGTCTGTTCCCTCAGAACAACCTAGAAGGAAACAACCGAGTATTGCGAAATAAAGCACTGTCAAGAAGATCAGCTTTCTGTCGCGATTCATATACAATTCCCCCAAAACGTAAAAATATTTGTTTTCGTATCGGCAACTGTCTGAATTTATTTAACGAATACGTTTATTTTTAGTTTTTATTGTTGTTAGTAGTTATGGTTTTTATTGTCTCATTCTTAGCACTTAATCAGTATTTTATGTAGCGTCCTTTATGGACGCAAAAATTTTAAGTATCTATACCTAGGGCGTTTTCTACGCCCTAGGTTATAAAAGTTGCGTCTTTCAGACGCCTTATTTAACGGTGTCCGATAGGACACAACATTAATAACCGTAGGCATCATAGATGCCCACGGATTAAAATCATAATAAGAATTCGTCCGGTAAGGAGCTTGTCCGAAAACTAAGCTCTAAAAAGTCATAAAAATG
>CAMJNS010000131.1 GCA_946407375.1 uncultured bacterium | reverse complement strand
TTCTGTTTTGACAGCCTCTGGCACTGAGGGCAACATTGGTGGTATCGTTGCTTATAGAAGCGAAGGCACTATCGATTCCTGCTATATTAGTGGCACAAAGGTTTATGGCGAAGACCTTAACGAATTAGACGATAATGAGTTTAAAATTGGTGGAATTATTGGTTCTTCAGCACAAAATAATGAAATAAAAAAATGCTATATAACAAATTCTACTGTTCAAGGAATTGGAACTGCTGTTGGCGGTATCTGTGGTTATAGTGACTCAGATTCAATATCTTCTTGCTATATAACAAATTCTACTGTTCTGGGGAAAAACAGTTTAGCTAATATTGGCGGTATCAGCGGTTACAACAAATCTGGTTCAATAACTTCCTGCTATGTTACAGACTCTTCTTCAATTATTAGCGAAGTAGGCCTGAGCCAGAGCAAAACTGGCGGTATCTGCGGTAACAACAACGAAGGTTCAATAACTTCCTGCTATGTAACAGGCTCTTCTTCAATCATTAGCAAAGGTATGGATGACTGCATTACAGGCGGCATCTGCGGTCGCCTAGAAAATACTGTCTTAACTAAATGTTATGTAACAGGTTCTTCTTCAATCATTAGCGAAGGCTTGAGTGGCTATATTGGCGGTATCTGTGGTAACGCTAATTTTGGTGACGATTCTTACTGTATTTCTTCTTGTTATTTAAAAAATACTACTGTAAATGGTGATAATAATACTGGCGGTATTTGTGGAGTTTTATATGGCAGCAATTATATCTCGATAGAGTCATGTTATGTGGAAGGTTCTATTATTAGTGGTAAAAATAATATTGGTGGGCTATGTGGTGATTGGAATAGTGGTAATATAACTTCCTGTTATGTGAAAGATACCACTGTTAGTAGTGTTGGTAATTACAAGTATATTGGTGGGCTATGTGGTAGTAAGATGTACAATGGTATAAATAGCTTATCTGCCTGCTATTTATATGAAAGCAATGATACTTACAAGATAA
Source organism: uncultured bacterium (assembly GCA_946407375.1). GTDB lineage: Bacteria > Muiribacteriota > Ozemobacteria > Ozemobacterales > Ozemobacteraceae > RUG334. The sequence goes on along the minus strand of CAMJNS010000131.1, from coordinate 5,359 downwards.
GCAGTTCAGGCAATAATTGCCATTTAGGTTATTTAGTTGGTTTTAGTAATGATGGTATTGTCTCTGATTGTTTCACTAATTTGTCTGGCACTTTGGTAGATTTTGAAAGTGGTGGTGCAACAAATACCAATACCTATGGCGGTATTACCAGTTTGTCAGCTTTCGCTACAGATAACGGTAACAAGAGGCTTTGGAGTGATGATTTAGATTATAGCAATAATGCATCATTTAATGATGCTAACTCTGTCTGGAAGGATTATGATTTCAGTTCTTTCCCACCGACTTTGAAAACTGAAAACTGAAAAGTTGAAAGTTGAAAGATGAAGAGAGAAGAAGCTCCCCCAGAGCTTCACTACTGGGGGAGCTGTCGACGTAGCCGACTGAAGGGGATGCAATGCTTCGCAAGCCACTTCCCCCGCCATTTGCGGGGGCAGGTCTTTAAGATGCGCCCCCTACTCTCTCGTCCAGTTGAGAGTGCGAAGGATATCGGCGAAGACACCTGCTGCGGTGACTTCATTTCCAGCTCCATAGCCTCTTAGAACAAATGGAATAGGAGTGTAGTATTCACTATAGAAAGCTAATGCGTTTTCTCCATTTTTAACAGCATAAAGCGGGTCATCTGCATCAACTTCAGCAATTTTGACACTGCATTTGTCGCCATTTATTTCGCCCACATATCTTAAACGCTTGCCTTTGGCTTTCGCTTTTTCAATCATATCTGCAAGTATCTTATCTGCTGTTGGAAGCTTTTCCATAAATTCTTCTTTTGTACCAGTAAAATCAAGTTCCTTTGGCAAAACGCTTTCAACACTTATATCGCTAAGTTCGTATTTAAAGCCGACTTCTCTAGCAAGAATCAAAACTTTACGGGCAACATCCATTCCGCTTAAGTCATCTCTTGGGTCTGGTTCTGTAAAACCTTTTTCTCTTGCTATCTTGGTCGCTTCAGAAAGACTCATTCCTTCGTCTAATTTCCCAAAAATAAAGCTTAAGGAACCAGAAAGAATGCCTTTAAATTTTATAAGCTTATCGCCAGCAAAAATGAGCTTTTTCAAATTGTCTATAACTGGCAACCCTGCACCAACATTTGTTTCATAAAGGAACTGTCTTCTTTGTTTTAATGCAGTTGTACGGAGATCTGAATAGTATTGTAAATCTCTAGTGTTAGCTTTTTTATTTGGAGTAATAACGTGTAAACCTTCGTTCATTGCTTCTACATAACAATTTGCAACATCTTGATTACTAGTGCAGTCTACAAGAACGGGGTTGATTAGCTGATGTTCGTTAACCCAGGCAAACATCTTTGTCATATCCACATCAATAGAATCTTTGTTAAGAGCTTCTTTCCAATTATCTAAATCTATACCATTTTCGTCTAGAAGCATTTTCTTAGAATTGGCTATACCACAGACTTTTAATGTGATATTACGTTCTTTCAAATATGCTTTTTGCTTTTTAATCTGGTTAAGAAGAGCTGAGCCTATATTTCCACTTCCGACAAGCATTACTTCAATATATTGCTGAACATCAAAGAAAGCTTGATGAGTGTTAATTACTGCTCTATTTCCTGATTTCTTGTCAATTACAACAGATATAGAACGTTCGGAAGATCCTTGGGCTATAGCTACAACATTGACTCCAGCCTGTGCCAATGCCTTAAAGAACTTAGCAGAAAGACCTTTTTTGGTCTTCATATTATCACCGACAATAGAAATAATGCTTAAATCATTCTTAAATTCGATCGGTTCTAAAAAACCACTTTGCAGTTCGAGCTCAAATTCATCATTTAATGTTTCTTTTACTTTTTCCAAATCATTTGAAGAAATACAGAAACAAATAGAATATTCAGAAGAGCTCTGAGTTATCAAAGAAACAGAAACTTCAGCTCTTGATATTGCCGCAAATACACGGCTTGCCATACCAACCAAGCCTTTCATGCCAGGACCAGAAACGTTAACCATGGTCTGTTTTTCTAACAAAGAAATAGATTTAACAATTAAACCGCTTTTATCTGGTTCGTCTGAAATCAAAGTGCCTTCAAAGTCTGGCTTGAAAGTATTTTTAATGTAGCATGGAATATGATAAGTAGCTAATGGAGTAATAGTTTTAGGGTGAAGCACCTTAGCCCCAAAGTAAGACATTTCCATAGCTTCACGATAAGTTAGCTGTGACAGCAAATGAGCGTCTGAAACAATACGTGGGTCAGCATTAAATGCACCATCTACGTCTGTCCATATTTCGCAACAATCTGCGTTTAGACAGGCAGCAACACAGGCTGCCGAATAATCAGAACCGTTTCTTCCTAATGTTACAGCTTTATTGTCGTGAGAAGTTGCACCGAAACCAGGCATTACAGCTATATCCAGTTTTGAAAAATCACATTTTGCAAAATTCTTTTTACTGCTTTCTATATTAACAACTGCATTTAACGCAGGACCTTTTGCATCAAAAGCTTTTATTGAATCAAAAATTTCAGCTTTCTTACCTTTTGCTTGTAAAACTTGTTCCATCAAGGCACAGGAAAGTCGTTCGCCACAAACGCTTACATCGGCACAAAAAGAATCTTCATATCCATTCATAAATTCTATGCATTTTGAAGTAACACACCAATATTCTGCTCTATTTTTTAAAATATCTTCCAGCTTTGCTTTTCTTTCTTTTCCTATTAAGCTTTCAGATTCATCGAAAAGTCTTTTAAATAAAGCTACAAGTCTTTCAATTACGTCTTTATAAACACCGCCCTTTGCGGCAGTATCCATCATTTCTATAAGAGTATTAGTAACTGTTGCTGGTGCGGAAAGAACAACCGCTACTTTTTCTTTTTCAGCGGCTTTTATTATTATTTCAGAAGCTTGTTCAAAACGTTGCCAGTTACCTAGTGAAGTTCCACCAAATTTTAATACTTTCATCTATTACTCCGATTCTTTGTTAAGATTCTTAGATATTATAACATAAATTATTTTCTGATTTATTAGATACTTGACACTTCTGTTTACAATTCTTATAATTAAGCTAAGGTTGTACCGTTCGACCATAATTTCTATAAGCTTTATAAGAGCGGAGGCACATCATGCTTACCACAAAATGCTTGAAAAGAATGTCTGTTATCACTCTGGTGACATTCGTTTTCTCTATGTTTGCTGGTTTCACAACATCAGCAAATGCTGCACTTTTAAGTTTACCTACTACAAGTAACACAAGTGCTTCAACAGTTTCTGCTAGTGACTATTCAGCATTGCAGACAGCTTTGCCAGAACTTACTTCTTTGCAGAGCACATTAAAATCTGCTGAAACTACAGCAAAAACTCTAGAAAACGTTGCCACACCAATATATAATACCATTGTTCCAACAAATATGGACACAATGAGCATTGCACAGCGTTGTAAAGCAATTATCAACAATGCTAAAAACGTATTAAGCGACACTTTAAAGACTTCAACTGCCAACGCTAATGAAAAGAGAGCTCAAGGTGCTTCTGTTCTTAGTCTTGAAAGTGATGAAAAGATTGCATTAGGTATTCAAGAATTAGGCAAACAGGCTGAAAAACTTGACAAGATTGGCAATAATTCTGCTGCAATCACCAAAATCAAAGCTATTCTAACAGCAACCAAACAAACTTTAAGTAAAGTTGTAGTTAATGTTAGAGAAAAGATTTTCAAAGTTGGTCAAAAAGTTGGTTTGATTGACGAAAATAAAGTTTTTGAAGATGGTAAAGTAATTGATAAATCAGAAGCCAAAGGTTCTGGTTCAAAAGAAACCGAACAATTGGCAGCAGCTGGTTATGGAAAAGGTGCTGAAACAAAGGTTTCTTTTTCAGACAAACTCAGTTCTGGTTTAAAAGAAGGTGTTGCTAACGCAAAAGCTTCTTTAAAGAATTCTTTCTCAGTTAAGAACATAGCTATTACTACAGCTGTTTCTGTTGGAACAAGCTTAGCAGTTGATGCAATCAACGGTGAAACTCCATCATTAAAGAAAGCAATAAAACAAGTTGCTTCATTAGAATTTGCTGGTAATGTTGTAGGTTCAGCATTGGGTGCTGCTGGTGGACAAGTTGTTGGAACATTAGTAAAAACATTTGTTCCTGGCGTAGTTGGAAACCTTATTGGTTCTGTTATACCTGTAATGTTCTCTTCTGCTGGTGGTCAGTTAACTTCTAATGTTATAACCGGCATCAAGAATGGTGAATTCTCTATCAGCAAAGCTTTCAAACAAATTGACAAAGCTGATTTAGTTGGTTCTTCAATAGGTTCAACCATAGGTATGACTCTTGGTTCATTGATTCCAGTACCAGTAGTTGGTTCTATACTTGGTGGTATTGTTGGTGGCTTCGTAGGGAGTAAAGTTGCTAAATGGGTTACTGGGTTATTCGGAAAGAAGAAAACCAATAACAACGTAATTACTCAAACTAACAACAAGAACTATGACAACGGTGTAACTATGGGAACTGTAGCAAATAGTTCCGGTGAAGTTCCTGTTGCCTGTGCCCCTGCACTTTCAGCTTCAGTAGAAGCAACTTCTAATAGTTCATTAAAAGATAATTCTACAGTAAAAGCTGAACTTAAGGAAATCGAACAGAGTTATTATAAAGCTTATCTTGAATATAATGATTTGGTTACCGCCAATGATATTTCTGGTGCCAAAGCAAAATTCAATGAATTGAAAAAATATTCAGATCAATATGACGCTCTTAGAAAAGCTTTGAAATAATTATAAAGCTAAAAAAAGACCAGCTTAATAAGCTGGTCTTTTTTTTTATTGACTAGAAAGTCATTGCATAGTAATATTGCACAAACAAAAAAAAGAGGCTTATACGTGAATATACTTGTTTTAGGTTCAGGTGCTCGCGAACATTCATTTGTTCACGCTCTTGCAAAATCCCCAACTGTACACAAAATTTTTGCTTGCCCAGGTAATGTGGGTATGTCTGACACAACTATTTGCAAGCGTATTCCAAGTCGTTCTAATTCTGAATTAGTTGCTTACTGCAAAGACAAAATTGACTTAGCAGTAGTTGGTTCTTCAAAATTTGTTGAAGAAGGTACTGTAGATGCATTGGTTTTGGCAGGAATACCAGTTATTGGTCCCGCTGAAGATGCAGGACGAATTGAAACAAGTAAAGCTTTTGCTTCTAGATTCATAGCTAAGCACAAAATCCCTGCTCCAGCAACAAGTATTATTGTAAACTCATTTGAAGCAGAGCAAGCTCTTTTTAAGAATCCAAATCTTAGAGTAGTTAAATGCGATGGTTTTTCAAGAGGAACAGGCGTATCTATTTGCAATAACATCGAAGAAACTCAAGAAGAAATAAAAAAAGTATTAGAAGAATATGGTGCTCCTATTATTCTTCAAGAAAAACTT
>CAMJNS010000130.1 GCA_946407375.1 uncultured bacterium | reverse complement strand
AAAAAGTATTGCTTAGAGTAGATGTATTATCTAAGAAACCAATAGTTACTCCTACATACTTTGCTTTTCCGCAATTTAAGAAAATAGGCCCAGAGGCATAAGAGTCGTTAATAGTGCCTTTAAAAGAACCAACCAAACCACCTACATTTTTTACATTCCCTTCAGCAGTAATAGAAGAATCAGAATAGCAGTTGCTAATAAAACCTTGAGTAAAGCTTCCAACTAAACCGCCAAGGTAAGTTGTCCCTGAAACTGGAATTTTTGCGTAACACAGAGAAATATTGGTAAATCTAGAACAGTTACCTATTAGACCGCCAACATAATCGATACTGCTTACAAAACCAGAATCTTCACTAACAATAGAGCAGTTAGTAATTGAGTGTTCGGCAGTATTGTTAACTTTTCCTATTAGTCCACCTGAAGAAGAATCAGAACTAGTTACTTTTATCGTTCCTGTTATATGAACATTGCTTATATCTGTATTTTTAGATGTTCCTGCTATAACACCGCTATTGCACATATTTGATATGGTTATAGCTCCTTTACAGGTGATATTTCGAATTATAGATTCTTCAGAATAACCTACCACACCCCCACAATGGTCTTCTACATTACTTACGGAGATATTTTCAAGAATGATTTCCTCGATTGTACTGTTATATGAATAACCGACTAAAGCTCCAACAAATTCAGTTCCACCCTTGACATCAACATTTTTCAGAGTCAAACTAGCTATATTGGAATCCTCTATAAAACCAAAGAAACCGACTAAGTTAGAAGATGGGTTATTTATATTTATTCCTGAAATAAAGAAACTATTTCCATTATAATTCCCCTTAAATGGATTTGCATCATCACCTATAGGAACCCAAATCTCTTTAAGAGTAATATTCTTCATCTGCTTAAAGTAGGCGTTTCCATCTCGATAATTTACAGGAGTATTATCGTTAAGCTGTTTTAACTGAGCTTCTGAGAAAATCAAGTATGGATCTTCCTGAGTTCCACTCCCCGTTATTTCTTCTGGGAAAACAGTTGTAAAGGTTAGTGGTGATACGGTTGAGTTGATAACACCGCCATCTTCATCGGTATAGCCAGTGACGCTAATCTGATATTCAGTATAAGCTTCCAAATTAGCAGTAAATTGAATGGTTGCTGTCTGGCTTGCCGCATCAAAAGTAATTTCACAACTATCTGGCAAAGCTGAGTCATTTAGCTTAATACTATTTATTGCCAAAGTAGTGCTAGCTATTTCCTTTCCAAAATTAACGAAGAATTTAGGCTGTAAAACACTTAGCTCACCATCTGTATTAGGAGCAATATTCTGACTAGCAGAAGAGATAACAGGAGTAACTTCTAAAGCCTGAGTAGTAAATGTCAAGCTATCGTTATCAACTACTGCTTCAAAGTTTGCAACGCTTACTTTGTAGGTTTTAGAATAATTTAGTTTGCCTGAGAAGCCAAGGGCTAAGACTTTATCGTTATACTGGTAGCTTGTTATCTTTACATCGTTATCTATGCTGATATGTTCTGCATCTTGAACTGTCCAGGGGATTTCTTTAGAAAACTCTAATTCAATAGGACTATCTTTAACTGGGAAAGATTCAGAAGGAGATTTAAGGCTAACAGTAGCTTTATCTTCTGTTGTAATGGTAAATGTGTTTCCATCAGCATAGTCTAGATCTGCAACACTAATAGTATAAGTATTCGCATAGCTTAGTCGATTTTTTAATGTCAAAATCAATATTCTGTTAGAATATGAGCAATCAGTTATTTCTGCACCATTGTCTATAGTAATTTTGTTTTTATCTATTTGAGTCCAAGGAACATCCTTTGAGAATTCTAATTCTATAGTTGAATTGGTAACCTGAAAATCAGTAGCTGCTGAATTGAGTTTTATAGAAGCTCTTATGTCAGTGCCAGTGTTTGTGCCAGTATCAGTGCCAGTCCCTGTTCCTGTATTAGTATTAGTATCAGTTCCTGTATTGGTGTCAGTATTAGTTCCTGTATTAGTTCCGGTGTTGGTTCCGGTGTTGGTCCCCGTATCTGTTCCTGTATTAGTATTGGTATTGGTATTTGTTCCTGTAATTGTTCCAGTGCCTGAATTAGATTTAGAAAATTGCAAAATAGTAGAATAAGCAAATGGAAGAGTTTTAGAATCAGCGTTACTTATTTCAACAATAAAGGTTGTTGGGAAATCAGTTTCGGCTAAATCTTTAAGGTTAATATCAAAAAATAAAGAGGGGTTAAAGCCAGAAGTGAATTTTGAGCTTAATGGAATAAACTCGAAATAATGAGCATAACCTTCACCAAAAGCTTCATAACGATTTGAACTACTACCAGCTAAATAATTAACAGTTCTATTGTCTACTTTAACAAAAGAATCTCTGCTTTCAGAGCTGAGATATGCAACTTTGATTATAAAATTATTAGCATTTAAACCGCTTAAGTTTTCACCGTATAAAAACAAATATACTTTAATATCTTCGTTGTATATAGAATTATTAGTTGTAACATTTGTAGGAATTAGTGAAGAAGCAAGACCAAAAACTTTTGGAGAATCCTTAATATTATTCTTTACATCTGCAAATAAGGCAACATATACATTATTTTTTAAAAGTCCGTACAAAAATTCATTTTTTGAACTTATTCCTGCTCTACCAGATGGATTAGAGGAGTAAACATTTACAAACTGCCATTCACCACCAGTCATATCTTTAATACCTATGTAGTAGTTTTCAGCAGCATTTAGTTTTTCTTCATTAGAAAAAGTTAGATTCAATGGATGATTAAGAAGTTTTACAGGAACTCCATCTCTTGTGGCTGTAATAGCATAGATTCTAGAACCTATTGTTAAAAGATTGCTTTCATTTCCAACAGAGGGGCTTTCAGTAACTCTCAATACAACATTGCTATTATAAGTATTCTGTTCTGGGGCTTCAATTGTAACCATACCAGATGGGGAAGTTGTTCTTATAACTTTTCCATCTGTTGTAATAGGTATATCCTTAGTTTGTGGCACAATTCGAGAGCCACCAGATTCTTCAGAGTATGGGCTTGAAGGGTTTTTCGCCAAATCATCAGTAGCAGAGCCACAGCCTGTTAAAAATGTATAGAAGCTTATAGAAAGAATTATTAATGTGTATAACAGAATGTTAGTATTAGTTTTCATAGTTTACCCCTGTTTAAGAGCAAAAAAGCTTAGAGAGAAAAAAGAAAGATTGTACACTCAAACTTTAATTTTACAAATAAACACTGAGTTCGTCAACGAAATTTTAATGATTAGAAGACTGATAAACTTTATGGATGCCTTTATTAAAAGATATTATTCTTTTTTGTTTTTCTAGAAGCTTAATAGAAGCAAGAATTTTTGGTTCTTCGTATCTATGAAATTTACCTGTTATTTTTGAAAGAGTCTTAGGAGATTCACAGAAATCTAAAATATCTTCACTAAGTAGATCAATAGCATCAGGTAACGGCTTTTTAGGAATTACTCTTGTAGAACCAGGATTATATTTTAACGGGTCTTTTCCTGAATCAAATTCTAGCTCATCAGGGAAATTAGACAAAAAACCTAGTATTCTTCCACGAAGCACACCACCAACACCTGAAGAGCCATAACCATGAATAACTTCGAAAGGAGTTAAATTACCTGTTTTTACTCTTGAATTATAGTATTTTATAAAAGCTTCAATAGCTTGTATTTTTGTTAAGCCGTGAAGGTCTATTTGGTCACTCACTGATTACGCCTATTGTTTCTGAAAAATGAAGGTTCTTCGTCTATTTCTAAATTATAAAGTGTAGATTCTAAGAATGCGATTTCATCGAGTAAACCTTCACTTGGAAGCCTATTAAAATATGGTCTTCCACAAAAAACGCATATTGAAGTAAATTTAGGAATTAAATTACCTTGAGGAAGAGCTTCCATTGCTCCTTCAATAACAAAAAGTCTAATTTTATCTTCAAGAAGTTTTTCTAATTCCTGCATAAAGGTTGGAGTATAACCACCGATTCCTGGCGGAATAATCAAAAAAACAATCTCGCCTTTTTCTGATAATTCTTTTATGACTTCAAGCTTACGAGAAAGCTTACCTTTTAATAAAACTGGGAATAGTCCACCATTTTTTGCAACGTTAAACCATTTTAAATTATCATCATCATCTGCAAGAACTATTCTTACTGGTTTTTTAAAAAATCTTAAAATATATACCCAGGTTTGAAGACCGAAATTTCTCGAAATAATAACAGTTCCAGGTGCAAATTCGTTTTCACCCCAAAACCTAAAATAAGGCAAAAAGATAGCAGCCCAAAATCTTGCTAAAGAACGAAAAACCAACCAGGCCAATCGGCCTGGTGGTTCCATTTCTTGTAAATTTGAAATGCTGTAATCAGTCATCTGATTTAATTGAAGGTATTCTACTATAAATACGATTGATATCGTATTTCTGCATAACTTCTGATATTATAAATGACTTTAATAATTCTTCTCTTCCTATCTTTATTTTAGGAGCTTCATATTGAACAGTTGTGGGTTCTGGTTCACCTAAATTAAAACTACCTGTTCCACCTTCTAATGAACCAAGACTGTCATAATTAACTGCTTCACAATCGTGATTTACATGGGAAGTTGGAGTAGTTAATGAATTTATAGAAAGATTAGCGTTGCCACCAGAAGCTCTCTCTATAGCTGTTCTTTTGTTTCTCCTTCTTGGTTGTTGAACAGGCATAGAAGGTGTTGGCAGAGAATTGCTCGGTAAATTTGCTATATCTCTACCAGTTTTTTTAGTTATTTCATTAAAGATATCTTCTAAGTTAGCAACATCATTTGAAGAAGAATTACTCTTTTGAGTGTTACCTTTACTTAAGGCAGATATTATTATTATAACAATAAAAAAAAGACAGCATTCCATAGTTATTTTTTATTCTTACTTAGTTAACTTTTTGGTTGGTTCAGCCATTGCTGAGAAAGACTTTCTCATTTCAGTATCAGAACTGATATTCTTAAGAGTATAGTAGTCAAGAATACCCATATTACCATCTTTTAATGCATCTGCAATTGCTTGAGGAACAGCAGCTTCTGCTTCAACAAGTTTTGCTTTCATTTCTTGTTCATAAGCTTTCATTTCCTGTTCTTTTGCTTCAGCCATTGCACGGCGTTCAGCAGCTTTAGCTCTAGCAATCTTCATATCTGCTTCAGATTGGTCAATCTGTAATTTAGCACCGATATTTTCACCTATATCAACGTCGGCAATATCAATAGAAAGGATTTCAAAAGCGGTATTAGCATCAAGACCTTTGTCCTGGATAACTTTAGAAATTCTGTCTGGATTTTCCAATATTTCTTCGTGGCTTTCTGCAGAACCGATAGTAGTAACAATACCTTCACCAACACGGGCAAGAATTGTTTCTTCTGTAGCACCACCGACTAGTTTGTTAATGTCAGCTTTAACAGTAACACGTGCTATAGCTTTAACTTGAATACCGTTTTTAGCCATAGCTGCAACTAATGGAGTGTTAATAACTTTTGGCTTAACACAAAGAGAAACAGCATCACGAACGTCACGACCAGCAAGGTCAATAGCGGTAGCACGTTTCCAACCTAAATCGATACCTGCTTTTTGAGCAGCAATCAAAGCAGCTGCAACGTTTCCAACTCTACCACCAGCAAGATAGTGACCTTCAAGATCTCCTAAGCTTACTCTTATACCAGCTTTATCTAACATAATAGCAGGTGTAACTATATCATAAGGATTAACTTTTCTGATTCTCATTCCTGCCAAGTCAAATAGACCAACTCTTAAACCAGATGCTCTAGCACTTATCCAGAGTCCAACAGGAACAAAATATGTTAAGAATACAAAAAATATAATACCACCAAATATTAATAATCCAAGTAGTGGTCCAGCAAAGGCACCCATTTTAAAACCCCCAAAGAGTATATATATTCCCTAATATAATGGGATATTTTAACCTACAAAGTCAAGCATTTGTTGAAAAATAAATTGACTATTCTTCAATAGCTGCGACTATTACACGACCAGCTGTAGCTTTAACAACTTTTATCTTAGTTCCTTTTTCAAGGAAATCGCCTTCTGTAATAACATCTACACGATCATCTGCTATTTTTGCGATACCAGAAGGTCTTAAATTTGAAATAGCAACACCTTCAGCCCCTAAATACCTTGAAGTGTTTTCAACAGCTGAATTTTCTTCTGGATTAGCTGTCTGATCTAAAATAAGCTTTTTTCCAAGTTTGGTATGAGGAAGACCGAAAAACATGAAATAAATTAGTCCAAAAACACCAATAATCGCTATAATAGTTACACCAATAGCCAAGTTAGTATTTAGTTTCCAAAAAGCTAGTATTAAACCTATAAAAAGGAAAATAATACCACCTATAC
>CAMJNS010000129.1 GCA_946407375.1 uncultured bacterium | reverse complement strand
TATGTATGTCAAAAAAGTATATGTATTCAGAGATTTAGGAATAACTAAATTTGAAGCTTTTACAAGAGTTAAGTCTCATGTTGATTATCTTAAGAAAATGGGCTTTACGGTAGAAAACCAAGAAGACGGAAATATGCATCTGGTTAAAAAGCTCAACCAATAAGCTTTTATTTTATTTTTTTCTGTAAGTAGCATAAATAGAAGAAGCGGGAATCTTCTGAATCATCCAGTCAGTTTCCTTCTTTTCTTCAGAAGTTTTTAAAATTGCTTCAATAACCTTATTTTCGTCTTCTTTCTTCACGCACATTATTGCGTTTTCAAAGTTATTAACCTCATAAGAGTCTTCTTCTTTTAAACTTAGACTTCTCATAATGGTCATGGTAGCACCTGCCGCTCCGCTATCCATTGCTGCGTGTATGTAATCATCACTATGTTCTACAGGACAAATAAAACTTATTTCTTTATGGGTATAATTGGTTTTATGAGGTAATCCACCATCACCATAATTATCAAAAATACGTTTTCGCCAGGCAGTATCTTTCTTTATTTCGTCTATTGCTGCGATAACCTGCTCTAGACTTGCAGCATGTGTCTGATAACCGATTCTGAGCTGTGTATCAGCAAGACCAAATTTAACTGGAGTCTGATACATAAATCCGCCACCAGGTCTGTTTAATTTTCCTTTTTCAATCAGCAAATTTTGAAGACCATTAGCATCGAATGATGGAACAAGCAAATAAGTCAATTCTTTTTCTGGTGAAATCGTTATGCGTAACAAGCCCAATCTGTCTCTAATTCCTGTGCCTTTTCCTAAACTAACTGTTGGAACTCCTGCACCTAGTTTCAAAGCGACTTTTGAAATACTTTCACCACTGCCAGATATTGATTGGATTCCTGTAATCAAGGTTAAATCATGAAGTAGAGTAACTTTGCTATGATGTTCCAAATTTATACTTGGTAAGGTTCTATTACTTAATTCCTGAAGATTTTGGACATAGACAGCACCACGTCCAGCAGTTTTTAAATCTAACTTTTCAATTAGATATGTAACTATTTTTTCAGAATCTTCTGGCTTTACTATTATTCTGACGATATCTGTCAAGGAATCTTCTATTGGGTCTGATAAACCCAATAAGTCTAACAAAGTGTTTTTAATTCGCAATCGTGCTGTTCTTGCTGTTTCTAGCAATACATTATAGACACCAATATTTTTAAGCAATTCTAAAGCAGATGAAATCAACCCATGATGGACAAATAAAGTAATACGGGAAACTTCGATAAAATCTTTATTTTCCATCATTAGCCTCCTCTGTATCAATTAAATGACTATTCTGTCGTCTTCTAATCCTTATTCCAAATGCAAGCATTGTTAAAATTGGAAACAAAGAAGCCATGGAAACGATTCCGAATCCATCAATTACATTAAGACCGCCACCAATACCTAAACCCATAGCAAGAACCAGAGGAACAGTAATAGGACCTGTGGTAACTCCACCTGAATCCCAGGCTAGACCTGTAAACTCTTCATCGCTATAATAAGTCATAACCAAAAGAGCCAGATAGCCTGGCACTAGCAGCCAACAAGCTGGTATATCCAATATCAATCTGCAAACACCAACCAAAAGCCCTGTTCCAACACCAATAGAAACAGTACCTACGACCTTAGATCGTTTTACTGTTCCAACAGTCATTTCTTCAATAGTAATGCCCAATGCATTCAAAGCAGGTTCTGCAATCGTTGAACCATAGCCCATACCAAAAGCAAAAATACAAACTAAAGCAATACCTAACAAAGAAAGCTTAGCAGTCCAAAGAACCTCTGTAGTCCTTACATATTCGTAATTGCCAGTAGTTTTATCATATCGTTTTTCATCAAAAGGCACGGCCTTAATATTATTTGAATCATCTACAACATAAAAATACTTATTCAATTGTCCTCTGTGGTTATAAGCAGAAACCATAGCATCTTTATTAAAGTTTTTGAAAAGGAAACGACCAGTTTCTTGAGCTTCTGTTTTATAAACCATAGGAAGAGTTCTACCAATTTGATCACCAAGAGAAGAAAGTCCAAGCTGTATACCAGTTGTCAAAATTGCCATTCCTATCAAAGAAAGGGAAATACCTAATATAGACTCGTCAGCCCTCTTCAATTTATCTTTCAACAAGAAAACTAAAACGACTAAAAGCAATAAAACTAGTGGAACTACAGCAAAAATAGCTGCTCGGAATTCTTTTGCAAAAATAACAAACCAACCTTTTTCAGAAGTTTCAATAGTAGAATTTGGTTGGTTAGCCTTAAAATCTTTAGAGTCCTTTGTTTGAAATTTCTTTGAAGAAGAATTAAATTCTTCCAATTTTTCTGCAAAGCGTTCAGAAATAATTTTCTTTTCTTCTTCATTAGCTTTTCTATTCATCCACTCAAATAGGCTCAGATTTCCTAAAAACTTTTTGGAGTTTTTTCTATCATCAACTAGTGAAAGAATAACTTTTTTATATTCTTCTAAATCTCCATAATAAGAAATTCTTGCAGCCGAAGAACCTCTTTGAAAAGCTATAGCTCTTAAAGCATCTTCACTTCCAAGCATTTGAATAGCCTTGGGACGATAAGCTTCGGAAAAGAATTCTATTTCGGTCATTGGTTTTGGAGTGCTTGAATTTAAGTATAATGCAACAGCAAAAACTCCTAATACCGGGAAAAGAGATGCTAAAGTAACTACGCCCAATCCAGAAGCTGCTGCTGAATTTTTTTTACCGCTTGCTTTGCTAATACCTATACCCATAGCAAGAACAAGTGGCACTGTTACAGGTCCTGTAGTGACACCACCTGTATCCCAAGCTAAATTAATAATGTATTTAAGATTTTCATCAAAGCTAAAATAGCAGGAAATTACTAGCAAAATTGGAACAAGAATATAAATAAAAGGTTTTAAGCCTATTCCAAAGTAAAAACGTGCCATACCACAGGCTACAGCCACACCGACCCCAGCACCAACAGCCCAAACCAAATAATTAGTTTCTAATTCTAAGAATCTATAAAGTAAAGGAGTAGCCCAGGGAGTAACACCTTCGCCAGCCAATCTAAGAGTTGAAATAGAAGGTTCTGCAAGAGTAGCACCAAATCCAAGCAAAAGCCCAAAAAACATTATAACCCAAATATTTGTCTTCTTTGGAAGCTGAACCCCTACCCTATCGCCTAAAGGCATTAAACCAAGAAACAGTCCTTCCAGGAACATCGCCAAACCTAAAACGACCATTCCAACGCCAAAAGCGACTTGAAAAGCATTTTCTGGAGCAGATTGCAACACTATAAGCTTGAAAGCAACAAGATAAATAATAATAAATGCAACAGCCTTGATTTGTTCTTTTAACTTACTTTTAATGTAATTCCAAACCATAGGCAAAGCCACTTTTAGTGGAAAATGCATTTTTTTTCTTACTGTTGCCATTTTTATCTCCAAAATATTATTCACAAATAATAAAAGAATGTTTGGTATAAATCAATCATTCTTTTTGTTAAATATTTAGATATAATAATTTGAATATTTACACTTCAACCTGTTTTATCACCTCATGGTTACAAAATACATAGACATACTAACTATTTTTATATTATAAATAATTAAATTAAGAATCAGGGAAGAGAGAAATGAAGATAATTGATAAATACAACAATACTAGTCTTATTGTTAGAATAATCATAGGTTTAGTCATCGGTGCAGTAATTGGCATATTTTTTAAAGACCTGACTTTTATAACACTTTTAGGGAATCTTTTTGTCGGAGCCTTGAAAGCTGTTGCGCCAGTTCTAGTATTTGTTTTGGTTGTTTCTGCATTAGCAAAAGGCAACGACAAACTAGACAGCAGATTCGGTCTTGTTATAGCACTTTATATGATTAGCACTCTGCTAGCCTCTGTTGTAGCAGTTGTTGGAAGTTTCTGTTTCCCTCAAACAATTGTTCTGGCAGAAACAGCTAAGAACGCTGGAGCAGCAACCCCAACAAGTATAGGACAGGTTTTGAGCAATCTGCTTTTAACAATGGTTTCAAACCCTATTGATGCAATTGCTAAAGGGCAATATATAGGCATTCTTTTTTGGGCTGTTGTATTCGGTCTGGCAGCCAAAAGTTTAGCAAACGCCTCAACCAAAACCATGATGGAAGACATATCAAATATAGTTTCACAAATCGTAAAATGGATAATTAATCTAGCTCCATTTGGTATCATGGGAATTGTTTATACTAACGTTTCCTCAAACGGGCTTTCTATTTTTACAGATTATGGGAAACTCCTTCTCTTGTTGGTAGGCTGTATGCTCGTTGTGGCACTAATTGTTGACCCGCTGTTAGTGGCTTTGGTTTTACGCAAAAACCCCTATCCGCTCGTCTTCAGATGTTTGAAAGGCTCTGGGATAACCGCATTTTTCACAAGAAGCTCCGCAGCTAATATTCCTGTAAATATGGAATTATGCCGCAAGCTTGGCATGGACAAAGAAATGTATTCTGTCTCTATTCCACTGGGTGCAACAATAAATATGGACGGTGCAGCCGTTACAATTGCAGTAATGGCAATTGCCACAGCAAATACCGTCGGAATTCCAGTCACTTTTGGAACAGCATTAGTTCTAGCTTTTATAGCAACTTTGGGAGCCTGTGGAACTTCTGGAGTTACGGGTGGCTCTTTAATGCTTATTCCTATGGCCTGCTCTCTGTTTGGGGTTTCTGGCGATGTAGCAATGCAGGCTGTAGCAGCAGGTTTTATCATAGGTGTTATTCAAGATTCTATTGAAACTGCTCTTAACTCTTCTGGTGACGTAATGTTTGCCGCAACCGCCGAATACGCTAAGTGGCAAAAAGAAGGGAAACCACTTCCAACATTTTTGGGTGGCACCAAAGAAGTCGAAGCTTAAATTTTTATTACTTATTATGTAGTCTACACATTGTCATAATCGTCATTGCGATAAGGCACAGGAGGTGCCTATGCAAGCGAGCGACAGGATGGCAAGCGATTCGTAGGGGGCTGACTGCGTAGCTGTCGGTAGCGTTGCTGAAAGCAAAACGCAGTCCATTCATAGCAAACAAAGACTTCTTGACAAATCGAAATAATAAAGCCATAATTTCTATATCGTCACAACGATATAGGGAATAAAAATGAAAGAAGTTGAATTATATCACGGTAGTAACCAAATTATTGAAACACCAAAGCTTTCGCTAGGCAAAAAGAACAACGACTATGGGCAAGGTTTTTACTGCACTGAACAAATAGAGATTGCAAAAGAATGTGCTTGCAAAAACAATCAGAACGGCTTCGTAAACAAATATAAAATCAATTTAAATGCTTTAAAAATACTAAATCTATCAGACAATAATCATAACGTTTTAAATTGGATAGCAATACTATTAAAAAATCGCACATTTCGTTTGAACTCTAATATAGCAATTAATTCCAGGGAATATTTAATAGAGTATTTTGCTGTCGATACAAAGGATTTCGATATTATAATAGGCTACCGAGCTGACGATTCGTATTTCCAATATGCAGAATCATTTATAGAAAACACATTGCCGTTAAGAGCATTAAACCAAGCATTATACTTAGGTAAACTTGGCTTACAAACAGTGCTTGTTTCTAAAAAAGCTTTTGATAAAATTAAATTTGTAAAAGCTGAAGCGGTTGATAAATCTATTTATTACCCTAAATTTATATATCGTGACAACAAAGCCAGAACTACATACAAAGAAGAAATTGCGAAAAGCAAATTATTGCAAGATGATATTTTTATGGTAGATATTTTAAGAGAAGGAATAAAAGCCGATGACCCACGCATACAACGAATTATATCTGAATGAAGCAAAAAAGAATTTGTCACAATTATTTGATTATTTTATAAATGATTGTAAATTTGATGCAAATTGGGTTTCCGAATTATTTATATCTTCTGGTTATGCTAAACAATTTGAAAGAGGAAACCCTGCTGTAATTTCAGGAATGTCTGGAATAGAGTTAGCAAAAGCAATCATAGACAAAACTTACCAGAATAAAAAACTACCGTTTTCTAATTATTCAAATAATTTCACACCAGAATATTGGGCAGGTTGGGCATTAGCAGAATTTCAGTGGTTTACAGGAGTAACTTTTAAAGATATTTTTGAAAAAATAAAACTTTCTGAAATAATTGCAATGTATCCTTTGTTTCACGAAATAGATATATCAAGATTTATAGAGAGCTTGAATGAAAAATTATCTAATATACAAATTGAAACAAAGCTAAAAAGACTGCGTGAATCTAGAGGAATGTCTCAGTCAGAACTTGCGAAAGCATCAGGGGTCAAACTTCGTTCTATTCAGTTATATGAACAGCGTGCCAATGATATAGACAAAGCTCAAGCTCAAACCCTCTATAAACTATCTGTCGTCATAGGCTGTAATATAGAAGACTTGCTAGAAAACCCAATGAAAGTATAAGTCACTGACTCAATCGTTATTGCGAGAGGGTGTGCGAAAACTAGATTTTTAAGTTCTAATTAGATTATGCTAATTGGCTACACATTTGTCATAAAAAGTATAGCGTATGGGCTTTAGCTCTGAAAGCGTAAGC
>CAMJNS010000128.1 GCA_946407375.1 uncultured bacterium | reverse complement strand
ACAAACAAATTAGAAGAAATTCAAGAAAAAATATATAAAGAAGAAGAAGCAAAAAAACGTGAAGAAACCTTAAAACGCAATAGAGAATACAAAGTTCAATCATTAAAAAGAAACGCAGAAAAATTTGAAAAAGAAAAAGAATATGAAAAGGCCATAGATGAATTAAAAAATGCTTTAAAAATAGCACCTAAAGATGTTGAAATTAAAAGCAAGATTGACCAGCTAGAAGCAGATTTCAAAAAAGAAAAAGAAAGACAAAACAAATATATCAAATCTATAGATGAAATAAATGAGCTATACAGAGCTAAGAATTATGATAGCTGTGTAGATAAAGCAAAAAGCGTTTTAGATGACTATCCTGAATATACAGCCTCTATTTCAGTATACTTAACTCAATCATATCTAAAATTAGAAAAATATGATGCAGCAGCTTCAGCTTCCTTACCATTAGAAAATATAGACAGTACAAAAGATTTATTCTACTATGCTAATGGTTTAGCAAAATATCATGCTGGTCAAAGCGATGAAGCAAAGAAGTATTTTGAAGAAGTAAAAAAAGGTGAATCAGAATATGTTGGTGAAGTCAAAAAAATACTAAATTTAATGTTTCTAAAAAAGATTCAGATTGGTATTTATCTTCTCATCATCACAATAATTATAGCCATTACACCAAAAATAAAAGATTACCTTAAACATTCTAGAGAAGCTAGTATGAATAGTAAACTAGATAAAATTAAAGAATCAGGTAATTATGAAGCTAATTATCAATTTTTGAAACAAAGATACGAAAAAGATGACGTTCCAAATAGAAAACTTGTTATGTTACTTTACGCTGCAGCATTACAAAAGAACGGTGAATATGAATTAGCATATCAACTTATTTCTGAGTATCTAAAAAAGGATGCTAGATCCCCATTGGCAAAGAATATCGCTGGTGAAACAGCTATGGCTTTGGGTGAAACATCTCCAATTGCATTAGAACAAATTCAAGGTTTGCTTAAATTAAATGAAAACAGAAAAGATGCTGTTGAATATCTAGCAAAAGCTTACATTTCTACAAAAGCTGACCACAAATTAGCTCAAGAATATATCTCAAAATATATAGCTTTTAAGCCAAGCGATACTGCTGCAATTACTTATTTAGCCGATGTTTATATAAGTCGACAAACCTACAATGAACAAAGTGTTAAGACCTTAGAAAAAGCAGTTAAAGCTAATCCTGACAAACCAGAATATCTTATAGCTTTAAAAGATAACTATAAAAATATAGGCAATCAAGAAGAAGCAGACAGAGTTCAAGGCTTAATTAATGAAAAGTTCCCAGATTATTCAGCACCTGCTCCTCAACAACCCTATGACCCATACTCATATAGTCAAAATTATGGACAGCAGTCGAATTATTCACAAATGGGTAATTATGGTCAACAAGGAATTTATGACCAACAATCAAATTACGACCAACAATCAAATTACGACCAACAATCAGATATAAGTCAACAAGCTGATTATTCTCAGCAACCAAGCTATGACCAACAATATTCTAATCAACAGACAAATTACTATCAACAAAATAACGCTAGTCAAAATACAAATACCCAAAATGATTACGAACAAAGTATTTTGATGCAACAACAAATGTTTATGCAACAAAATACATCTCAACAGAACACTGTTCCACAAAACAATGGAGCTTTTCCTGACTATGATAGTATTGGTGGTGATACACTACCAACATTAGATGATTTAACTGCAAATCTTTCTGGTAATAATGATAATTTACAAAATTTCGGTGATTTAATAAAACCAAATAAAGATATTGCTTCTAGAAATACCAATAAAACTTCTGAAACACAAATACAAGGCCCCAAGAAAAATTGTCCATATTGTGGATCAGCTAATCCCGCAAGCGAATATTATTGCACTACCTGCGGGAAACCATTCTAAATCTAAAAGAAAAAAGCCAAGCTTTGCTTGACTAAAAAGACTAATACTTAACTTTTTTGCCGATATATTTCAAAAAAATAGAATTTATAACTCAGTGGCAGCAGGAACAATCATGGGTAGAACAACTTCCGCAGGAGCATCCATCAGAATGAGAATGTGAGTGTTCATGAGAATGACCACCCAAATCAAGAGTATTTCTTTGTCCACCAGTTGCAAAAGATGACATTTTCTTTTTAACATTTTTTTTGTTGCAATATTCACAGGCAACTTGACTTAAATCTTCTTTCATAGAACAAAGCTTTTCAAAAGTTTTATGACATTCATTACATTCAAATTCATATATTGGCATAATTGTAAATCCTTTCTATTATTTAAATTCAACTTGTAACTCACATCATTAAGACTCAAGTTACAAGATTTAAAGTCGCTTTTTTGCTCTCAAATCTTAACTTCCATCTTATATCTTAAATCTTATATCTTATATCTTATATCTTATACTTTTCAATTTTTGTTCTTAGTGTATTTCTTGTAATTCCAAGATGTGAAGCACTTTGAACTTGATTTCTTTTATGGTTTTCTAGACTTTGAATAAGCAGTTCTTTTTCAAAAACACCTAGAACATAACTATAGGCATCTCCTTCTGGTGCTCTTTCAAGCAATCTTTTTATTAACATTTTTATTGCTAGGTCTTCAGGTGTTTCAATAGAAGAATCTGTATTAATCAAAGGAGTAGAATCTTCAATCTTTTCAGGCAATTTATTAGATTCTATAGGAATATTATTCTTAGAATCTTTAACTATTACTTGAATACCTGATGTGGCAACACTTGCTGATGTTGTAGGAACAGTAACCCCTTTAGTTATTTCTATAGGTAAATGTTCTGGAAGAATAACCTGGTCTCTACTAAGAGTATAAGATTGTTCTATAACATTTCTTAGTTCTCTAACATTTCCTGGCCAAGAATAAGCGCAAAGCTGCTGAATAGCTTCATCAGACATGCTTTTTGGAACACCTTTTCTTTGAGCTGCTAATATTGAACAAAAATATCTAGCTAATAAAGGAATATCTTCAACTCTTTCACGTAATGGAGGTAGCTTAATTTCTATAACTTTAATTCTATGGTAAAGGTCTTCTCTGAATTTACCCTCTACGATTAATTTTCTCAAATCTTTATTTGTTGCAGCAATAACTCTTACATCTACACTGATTCTCTTATTGCCCCCTACCCTAACTATTTCTCTTTCTTCAAGAACTCTTAGCAGTTTAGCCTGCATTTCAAGGCTCATATCTCCTATTTCGTCTAGGAATATGGTTCCCCCTTGAGCAAGTTCAAACATCCCCTGCTTTGATGTTGCAGCACCTGTAAAAGCACCTTTTTCATAGCCAAAAAACTCTGATTCCATCAGGCTTTCACTTATTGCTGTACAATTTATAGGCCAAAAAGGTTTAGTAGAACGTTTAGAATTTAAATGAATAGCCTGAGCAACTAGTTCTTTACCACAGCCTGATTCCCCACAAACCAAAACGCTAACATCTTCCCCTGATACTTTTCCTATAAGTTTATAAACCTCTTGCATAGCAGTGCTGTTACCTTTTAAAGCACTTGATTTAGGAGCTTGAACTCCTAATTCTGCTATTTTAGAAGAATTTCTAGCAGTTAAGCCTCTAGAAATAAGAGAAAGACATTCATCAATATTAAAAGGCTTAGTAAGGAAATCATAAGCCCCTAATTTCATAGCATTAACAGTTGTTTCCATGTCTGAATAAGCTGTCATTACTATTATTAAAGCCTTGGGGTCATCAGCCATTACTTTTTCTAGTATCTGAAGACCATCCATTTCAGGCATTCTAATATCTACAAAAGTAATATCTGGTTTAAATTCATAATATAATTCAAGCCCTTTACTTCCGTTGTCTGCTAGAGCAACTTCATAATTAGCTTTTTGCAGAGCTTTTTCAAAAGCCCATCTTACACTATGTTCATCATCAATCACTAGAATTCTTGCTTTTTCAGACATTGCTTTCCTCGCTATTGTTTTTTAATTCTTTTGAATTTTGTCTTGATTTGGATGTTTCTTTTTTGTCATCAGGGGAACATCAGTATCTATAAATATATCACCAAATAGAAGCAATATTTTATAAGATAAATTATGTTTGTTTTTAAGTTCATTTATTCCATCATATATTTCCTGAAGACTGTATCTTAAAGAAGTGTGCATCAACAATAAAGTTTCTACAGAAGCTTCATTTGCATTAACAAGAACTTCTTCTAAAAAAGAATGCTGTTGGAAATTGCGTTCATCATCTTCTTTAGAAAGATATGTTGCTTCATGACAAAGATAAAGACTATTTTTTATATCATCAGGACAAATTGGTCTAGAATCGCCACCATAAGAAAAAATTATCTTCTGATAATCTTCTGCAATTTCATCTTTGCCCTTTTCCCATATAATCTGATTCAATTCAGACTGTTTCAAATTAACATATTCTGGTTTTAGCCTTCTTCTCGTTTCAACTATATTATAACCCAGACTTAATTGGCGCTGAGAGTGCTTTGTTTCAAAAGTCTTAATGTAAATATAACCTTTTTGATCTTCCAAACGCAAGGTTTCACCAGGTTCCAAAGGAACCCAAACTAATGGGAAAGAAAGGTCTTTTTGAGTTTTTGTTAGATAATCTATCATATACTCAAGAAGTTTATTATCATAAGGATAATATATCTGCAAAGGAGCAGTCTGATCACCTGCTCCTAAATTTCTTATATTTAATAAATTCACTAAACCTGCGATATGATCCGCATGACCGTGAGAAAGAAAGATTCTCCTAATTCCAAACACTCGATTTTGGAGTGAAGTTGCAACGCCTTCTCCACAATCGAAAAGAATATTGAACCTTTTATGATAAAGCCAAGTTGTGAATAATGCTCTAGAAAACCCTTTAAGTTGATCTTGAAGAGGAAAAAGGGGGCTATTCATATTTATCCTTTAATTAAGTGTTCAATAATTTACCACATTCTTTTATAAAAGGTCAAAACAATTATTAGTCCAAAAATAAATAAATAAATTGATATTATATTGAAATTCCAAAATACGTGATATTATAATAGACTCTAAAGAAATTATAAGGAGTTGTTAATGAAAAGAACCTATATAAGTCTTCTTGTTTTGTTAATTCTTGTTTTATTCAGTGGTTCTCTATATGCAGAATCTATTGTTGCAACCATTTCAGGTTTAAAAAACAATCCTGAAGCATATAAAGGCAAAGAAATAACTATTTCCGGCTTTTTCTCTGTATGGAAAAATGCTCCTGGTGCCCCACCTGTAAGTAGATCAGATTGGGTTATCTGTGATAAAGATAAAAATGGTATTTATTGCACTGGCTCAATGCCTTGTGATGAAGAAACTGGTGAGCTTGAAGCCTATTGGAAGCCTATTGATGTAAAGGGTATTGTTGAAATCAAAGATGATCAACCTTTCATAAGAGTTACAAGCACAAAAGCTTCTACTCCCAAAATTGAAAAAATGGTTTCTGTAAGACAAATCATTCTTAATCAGCATGAAATGATTGGTCAATATGTTGGTTTAATGGGCGTTCTTGCAAAAGGTCACGGAATTAAGGGCGACAGAATGTATATTCTTGCTGATCCTACTGGCGGAATCAGAATAGGAAGAACTACAAAACTATATCCAAAGGGAACTATTCTTCATATTAGAGGTATAGTTGCTGCTGACGAATACGGAATTCCAATGATTGACCAAGTTGAAATAATTTCAGCAAAAGTCGATTAAAAAAGATAAATTGCGAGGGTATCTTAATAACCTCGCAATTTTTTTATATTTAAGGAGAATGGGATGTTCTGTCCTTATTGTGGATCTCAGACTGTAGATGGAGCTTCTTTTTGCGTAAAATGTGGGAAGCAGCTACCCAACCAATCAACACCAGCTAATATTCAAACTCCACCTCCACAAACAGTTAACAAGATAGCTGGAGGCACTGCAACAATCGAACCTAAAATAACCCCACCCAATAACCCAACGAACAATTTATTTACCGCACCACCATCTGCTCCAGTTTCGAGAGTCGGTTTCTCAAATGCAGTCAATGATCCTAGATTTATTAGCAAGAGTAGAACTCAAGGTTGTATAGCCATCATTGGAAGTATAATTATGATTCCTTTACCCTTTATTGGGTTTGTTTGTTACAGCCAATTTTGGAACGGGATGCCGATGAATGAAGCATTAAAAGTAGGGGCCGGGGTTTCAGGTATTTTCTTGATTTTCTATTTGTTTATATGGCTTAAAAAGCTTTTCAGCAGACAATGGGATGGAGTTGTAATTGGACTAGTTGAAGAAGAACATGTTTCTCGTAAAAATTATCATTCGGAAGGTTCAACTTTTACTAGACAGAATGACTATTATTATCTTTATGTTGTCAAAATTCAGACAGATTCTGGCAAAATAAAGAGGATAGAAAATCGTAGCGAAAACAGCTATTACTTTAGTTATTTTAAAGTTGGTGACAGAGTAAGATATCATCCTGGTATAGATTATTACGAAAAATATGATAAAACTTACGATACACATGAATTATGTCCATTCTGTAACAGAGTAAATCCAATAACTGAAGATGTTTGTAAATGTGGGGCACCAATCGTAAAATAAACTGAAAGTTGAAAACTG
>CAMJNS010000127.1 GCA_946407375.1 uncultured bacterium | reverse complement strand
TAAAATAAGATTTATATTTATTTTTATTTATCAGTATTTATATATACTACCACCAATGTATTCTCTTAAAAGAACATTATTAGGAATTACATCGTATGAAGTATCTGTCCATTCTTCTATAGAATCAAAAATATCTTGAATTCTCTTTGCTCTGATATAAGCATCTTGACGTTTTGGATTGTCTTTGTAGTCTTTTACAAAGTCAGGGAAATACTTTCCTAGAATATGTTTATAGATTGGCAGTTCGTAAGGCAAAGAACCGTCAATAATATGGTCAACAGTTCCAACAAATGGAATAATATGTTGAATTTCAGAACGTCTGACATAATGCCAGTGTTCGAGAGTTTGACGAGGATTATAGCCTCTATGCCAAGAATCACGTACCATACGTCTAAGGATTCTTATGTCGGTCCAACGAATAAATTCACCTTCTTTGTCACGAATCTGGCAAAGAGTTTCGATGTAAAGCTTAAACTTCTTTTCGTCTTCAACACTGCTTGTCATTGGAGCATAAAGACCGTGCAGAGAGTCGAGAAGAAGAATCTGGTTGTCTTCCAATTTCATTGGTGTAGTTTCACCAGTTCTCTTGCCTGATTTAAAGTCGTAATGAGGCATTTGAATTGTCTTACCAGCAATAAGGTCAGCAAGGTGCTGATTTATTAATTCCAAATCTAATGCTTCAGGAACTTCAAAGTCGTAATCACCAAATTCATCTTTAGGATGGTGTTCCAAGTCAAAGAAATAATTATCAAGCTCCATAGAAACTAGTTCGTAACCATGAGCTTTTAAATGTTCGCCAATTTTGATAGTGGTTGTAGTTTTTCCTGAGCTTGAGGGACCTGCTACTATTACGATGCGGACTTTTCCTTCTCTCGCTATAATTTTTCTAGCAGCTTCTTCAACGTCTGCATCATATTTTTCAGTAACTTCTTTTACAAGCTGTGGATATGTACCATTTTTAATTCTTTCATTAATTTTTTCTATGCTATAACAATTGTGATCTACAGACCAATTAAGAACTTGCCATATTTTTTTGTAAGGAATATTGCCATCAAAATTTAACTTTTGATGTTCGCTTTCTTCTTTGCGTTTGTTTCTATCATGTCTATATAGGATAAAGGCTTTGGCTGTTCTAGCGTGCCCTGCTTCAATTAGTTCTTTTTCGATTATGTCTTGAACATCTTCAACAGTATGATAAGCAGAATTGCCTTGGCTCAGCTCTAATTGATGAACTACTTTATCTGCTAATATTTCTGCAAGACGGCGATCTTCGCCACCTACTTCCACTGCTGCTTTAAATATAGCATTTACTATTTTGTCTTTATCGAAATCAACAATTTGTCCGTTACGTTTTGCAACCTTTTCTAATACAGCCATCAGTTCGTCTTCTCCTTGATAAAAAGCTTCTACAAACAATTCTAGTACGTAAATAGCTAACTGTCAATACTTTGCTATGTGTTTTTCAGATAAGTGAAAATCTTTTTTTGCTTTTGTATTAAATTTGTATAAATGAATAATAAAAATCTATGCTCTCTTTATTATTGTGAGAGGGTGTCCAAGAGTAAAGAAAGTAATCTAATGATTTATTAACTTTAGATAAAATAAAACAATTATTCTTTGAATAAAGCTGTGCCAATTCTAATAATTGTAGCACCTTCTTCAATTGCTATAGGAAAATCCCCAGACATTCCCATTGATAATTCTTCTGCTTTATATGCTTTTCCTTCAAGACTTTTGCTTTTTTGAAATAAGCTGCTTAATTCTTTAAAACAAGCTCTGACTTTATTCTCGTCAGCGTCTAATGGTGCCATTCCCATTAAACCACGAATATCAAGAAACTCATTGTCTCTATAATCTTTTATTATATCTAAAACTTCATCAACATCGAAGCCTTGTTTTGCTTCTTCCCTAGAAATATGAACTTCTAATAAAACAGGACATTTTCGTTCGGTTTTTTTTGCCCATTCTATAAATTCATCTAATAGTTCTCGTCTGTCTATAGAATGAACTAGAGTTGCGACTGGATAAACATATTTTATTTTATTGTTTTGAAGATGCCCAATAAAATGCCAATTAATTGGTAGATTTTCGAGTTCCTTTGCCTTATCGCGTAAAACTTGAGGGCGATTTTCACCAAAATCTTTTTGTCCTAAGTCGAACATTTCTTTTATTTTATCGCAACCTACTGTTTTTGAAACAGCCAAAAGCTTAACAGAATCAGGAGTTCTTCCAGAATCTGCTATGCTTTTTAAAATTTGATTTTTAACAATATCAAAATTATCGCTTAAACTCATTATATTTAACCTATTTCAAGATTTAAGATATAAAAGGCTATAACAACTATCAACTACCTATTATATGGGTTAATCTTATATCTTATATCTATATTACAACTTCACTGGTCTTGTTCGCAATCTTAATACATTTGCGGTAACTGGAGATATTGGCAATCTTTTGGCTGATTCGGGATCATGGTCTATTTTTAGTGAATTATATTCTGTATTGTCTATCCAACGTTGCAAATCTCCACCAATACAAGAACCAATTATGTGTAGTTTGATACTTTTCCCGCCAACAATACCTAAGAAATTAATCTTTGCGTCTGCATTATTCTTATCTAAGGAAGCTGCAGAATATACTCCAGCACCTGGTTTGTAAATTACCGCTTTTATATTCCATTCTCTAGCAGCATCAATAAACTCAATAGATGGGTTGTTGTTCTTAATTATTTTTTCCAAGTCAACAGTGGAAATAGCTGTTCCCTGTGCGGCTACAAGAAATAGATTCAACGCAGAATCTATATTGGTTGGACCAGTTATAAAGATATGACCTGGTGTAACAATTACTAAATCTGAACCTATTTCTCCTCTAATATAAATAGAACGTTCTGAGAAAATCATTTTAGCACCGCTTAAGTTAGCACCACTTAGATTGTTATAACCTTCATAGCTAACATCACTAGCTAGTACTATATACTTCTCATCTTTTAGTTCATCTATTTCATACTTAGAAGAATTTGGTGTTAAATAACTATCTGAATGCATAGTAACAACACCAGGATGATAATCTACATCAATAGGATTACCGTTTAAAAAGCCTTTACCATTTTCATCAATATAAATACCACGTGTTTTACACATTTCTCTTAAGTGGTTTATATCTGGTTTCCAAGATGGTATATAAGCTGAATACTTAATAGAATCTCTATCAACAAAATATCTAGTAAGATTGCGTTCTTCAATTATGGCTGAAGTGTGCTGAATTCTTGGACTTGAATTCATTGTCCTTTCAGAATTTATGCCTTTTAAAACCGGTCTTGTTCCAGGTCTTCTATAGAAATAAAGAGCTGTTTGGGCTGGTGCATTAAATTTATGGTTATCTACAATTATAGGTGTGCTGCAATAAAGAGGTCCGTTGCAGG
Source organism: uncultured bacterium (assembly GCA_946407375.1). Classification (GTDB taxonomy): domain Bacteria; phylum Muiribacteriota; class Ozemobacteria; order Ozemobacterales; family Ozemobacteraceae; genus RUG334. The sequence goes on along the minus strand of CAMJNS010000127.1, from coordinate 3,202 downwards.
GTGATACACCATCTCGTCTAAAAAATGCTCCATAATTTTCCATTATAGGTTTTTCTTTAGGAGTAACAAAGGGGGATTTCCCATTAGGTTCATACATGCTTATTAGCAAGTTAGGATCTAATATTTTCCCTTGATTGGTTATCTTCCCTTCATCAAAAAGTTTTGAATTTGCTTTGTAAAAATTATCAAATGAGCCATATATAGAGATGTATGGAAGTAGTGGGTTCCCATAGTAATATTCATCTAAGCTTTGGAAAACACCAAATGTTTTTGCTAAATCGTATAATTGTACAATTGCAGCAGTGGAATAGCAGTGAACACCACATCTTCCTTCACCAATAATTTGGTATTGTTGACTTTCATCAATTAAACTTGTCTTTTCATCATCATCAATAGACAATTTCCTTATTGATGTAATTCTGAAGAATGATTTTGTTTTAACACCGAGATCTATCCATTCTTCATAAGGAATTCTGTCTTCAAAAAACATAGAAGTTAATACTTCTGGGTCTACAGGTCTATCTGAAGTTCTAATGGCTTCGCACATTTTTGTTATCGCAAAGTTAATAGCAGATTCTGCTGCTAACCTTGCTTGATATTTATCACTGCGAATCTGACCAAGATCCCTGTCTGCTTGGTAAACTTTTAATAACAAAGCCCCAATCAAAAAGAGAGTAAAAACCACCATAACAACAGCAGGAATCAAAGATTGTTTTTCTTTTTTTAAATTTATCATATCACTGATTCCTCATATGTATTATTCTTTTAAATTCTTTTGTTTCGGATTCACCTGTTTTTTCATTTATGTTTTGAGCTTTAAAACTTAACTCTAGTTGTGAGGCTGAAATCCTAACAAATTTTCCGTCTGTGCAAGTAGGCACTAAGGGATTGGTAAACTTTCCAAAACGTTTTGTAACTGGACGACCATCTTTCATAACGTAATTCATTTTGCCATTTTCAAATACAAAACCTTCTAAATCTTTTCCTATTTCTAATTGAGAAGGATCTATTGGAGAATAATAATAACATTCTTTAGATTCTCCAACAAAAGGTGTATCTAAATATACACAATTTGAAATTTCGCTACATACTTCATCAAGCATTTCGTTTATATCATAAACCCATTCATATTTTTGTTGGGCTTTGCGAACATCAGATGAATTTACAAAGAAAAAGAATAAGGTTGCACCACAGGCAACAGATAAAAAGACTGTAAACAAAATAAGTTCCCAAACACTAAATCCTTTTTTTCTTTTCATGGTCTAGTCCTCGATTTTAAGTATTCAAGACTTATTGTTTTACTAAAAGGGTAGCTACCCCATCTTACTTGGGCTCTAACCAAAAGGCAGTCTGGAAATTTAGGTAAAGGAATAGCTTCTATTTTGCCAGTTAGCTTAATATCTTCATAGCCGGGTAAAGCTTTAAAACCTTCGGTGTATCCTGAAGCTTCAAAAGAACGTTCTAAAGCACTTTCCATCAGATTTTCCAAAGCGACAGATGCTCTTAAATGAGTGTCGGAGTTAACTAGTGGTATAGCTTTTACAGACCAAAGCATAGCAAAAGGCCATAAGAAAAATGTTGCTATACCAACATAAATTAGTTTTTCAAAAAGCGATCTACCTTGAGTGGCCACGTTAAAACCCCTATTAATTCAATGAAGCATATTCTGTTAATTCCTGAATAAATTTTTCAGCCATAACGATTTTATCTTCATCTTTAGTGACTTGGACATATTTTTTCCAAGTTTTAATTGCTTCGTTATTCATACCCATACGTTCATATATTACAGCCATATTATACAATGCTTTGTCAAGAAATGGGTCTTGTTTAAGAGAAGCTTTATAAACATCTATTGCTTCATCATAACATCGCTCCATATCAAGTAAACAGGCTAAATTATATAATGCTTGAGTATTTTTTGGATAAATATTCAAAATATCTCTATAGCTGTTCATTGCTCCATCTATATCGCCAGAATTAAACTTTTCATATGCAGAGGTAAGTCTTTTGTTTAAATCTGAATTAACAATTGAAATAATTTTAGATTTTTTAGAACCTTTAGAATTTGATTTCACCGATATTCCGGCAGCTGATGCGTATTGTTGGTAATAATGCTTAACTTTTCTAACATAGTTTTTGGTTTCACGGAAAGGTGGAATGCCATTATATTTTTCAACATTACCAGGTCCTGCATTATATGCTGCCAATGCATAATCTACATTTCCATTGAAACGCTTCAACATCATTCTAAGATAATTAGAACCGCCAAAAATATTTTGTTTGGCATTAAATGGGTCAGAGCAACCGACAACTTTTGCTGTTGCAGGCATTAATTGCATTAGTCCTTGGGCTCCTTTAGAGGACATAACATCAGGGTCGAAATCTGATTCAACTTTAATGACTGATTTTATTAAGAAAGGATCTAATCCATGTTTACCCGCAGCTTCATTAATGAATTCACTAAAAGAATCGTCATTAGGCAATAGACATTTTTGCCCACTAGCAGAAGTTAAACCACTAATGCCAGCAGAAGGAGAATCAGGTGCTTCTCTTTCTTTTTTACTTGTTACAACTATTTTATATTTTTTATTTGGAGGACTGTCTGTAAGGAACAATCGCCCCTGTTCATCTCTGTAGGAATAAATTGCCGCACTTGACTGAGCAGCTAGTCCAAGTAGCATGATTCCTGCGATAAAAAAGAAGCGCTTCAAGAAAACATTCCTCCTCGTAATTGTTTTAGGTAAGTAAATTCACAAAACAATCGGCAAATACTCTTTTTTTTTTAACAAAAAATCTATTTTTTATACTAATAAATATTTCTGAAAAAAATATAAAAGTTATGTCTTGGAGCTTAAAGTTTTGTCTTTTTGGTTTATGGTTTCGCTTAAATAAAGAATCAAAATTTTTATTTCGATTTGCAACTTTAAAATTTTATCTTTATAATGAGGCACCATCAAAAGGGTAAATAATTCCCTTTTTAAAAAAAAATAAAGAGGCAAAAATGAGCGATAATAATACAGCTTCAGATTTCGAAAATCCAAGTATTGAAACACTTAAAGAAATTTATTCCCACCAAGATAGAGAATGCTGGCTTTGTAAAGAATATGCAAATAAACTAGAAGCTGGAAAAGAATTAAAAGAAGAAGAATTATGGCACTTTACTAATTGTGTCATGTCTTGGGAAAATATTAGTCATCAACAT
>CAMJNS010000126.1 GCA_946407375.1 uncultured bacterium | reverse complement strand
AATGACGTATTGTAAATATAGACTACAAACGAAAAAAGTTTGCGTTTGCCCTGATAATTACAAAAAGCCCTCTAACATTTATAATGAAAATGTGATATAGTATCTCCACTTATTGAAATGGCAATTTAGTAATTTTATTTTAAATAGCCGCAAATCTTTAAGTAGTTATAGTTTTTGGTTATTGTTGTTCTTCTATAACAATAGCTACAAATAATTATTTTTTTGCTTAATAGGAGTCAGAGTTTAAATGTATACAGAAACACAAACATGGTATAGTCCCTCTATCGGTCACGACATGACAATTAAAGTATATGGTCATTATGGAAAACCATTATTGGTTTTCCCTTGTGCTGGCGGAAGCAATCACGAATTTGAAGATTTTGGAATGTTAGATATAGTTAGAGATGATGTTGAAGCTGGCAGAGTAAAAATATTTTGTGTAGACAGTCTTGACAACGAATCATTGTTAAAAACAGACGGTCATATGGGCGATAATGTTTATCGTCATCAGGCTTATGATAATTATATAGTTAATGAAGTTGTTCCATTTATAAGAGAACACTGTCATACCGGTGATCGTATTGCTTTGACTGGTAACTCTATGGGCGCTTATCACTGTGTAAACTTTATTCTTAAACACCCTGACTGTTTTGATGCTTGCATAGCATTAGCTGGTGTTTATGATTTAAGAAGAGTTGTCGGTGATTATTGGGATGATAACGTTTATTACAATTCTCCAGTAGACTATTTGCCTGGCTTAAATGATGAATGGTTCCTTGAAAAGTTAAGAGATACAAGAATTATTATCTGCACTGGTCAAGGTGCTTGGGAATGTCCAGATGATACTAGAAGAATGAAAGATTTGCTAGAATCTAAGGGAATTCCTGCTTGGGTCGATCTTTGGGGTTATGATGTTAATCACGATTGGCCTTGGTGGAAGATAATGCTTCCTCACTTCTTGCCATATATACTTTACTAAAGATTACGGTGTAAGTGGTAGGTGGTAGGTGATAAGTGATAAGTGGTAAGTGGTAAGTGGTAAGTGGTAAAGAAATCTAATACCTAATCTCTTACCTCTTATCTCTTATCTCTAAAAATCATAATCATTTAGCAATTAATAATAGAACGAAAATTCAAAAGCTCTATGATTTACTTTTATCTAAACAAATAAAATGCTTAAACAGCCTGATTATACAACTTTTGCAAAATTTTATGATTATTTTGAGCTGGAGGGCACTACAGAAACAGCAGAATTAAATGCTTTTTTAACAGATATCTTTAATAAGAATAATGTTAAAAGTGTTTTAGATTTTGCTTGTGGAACTGGTGCCCAAAGCATTGGTCTTGCTAGAAATGGTTTTAAAGTTACAGCAGCAGATTTAGATGAAGCTATGTTAAAAATAGCTTCAAAAAAGGCTAAAAAAGAAAAATTAAAAATTTCTTTTAAGCAGGGTAATATGAAATCTGCTAAATATGGCACTTTTGATGCTGCTATATGTATTTTTAATGCTATTGGGCATTTAACCCGATTGGACTGTTCTAAATTTTTTCAAAATGCTTACAAAAGCTTAAATCCTGGCGGAATATTTATCTTCGATATTTTAAATTTCACAGCTTTAAAAACAGATATTTTTGAACTTTATAAAGATACAGACGAGGAAGCTGATGTGGACGGTTGGCTAGTAAAACGTGTTCGCAATTGTTCGCTTAACAGACGTCTAAGACAGATTAGTATAAAATCATATACATCTTGGAATGACACTACACATTTTGATACACTAATCGAAAATTGGCAAATGCAAATTTATGATAAAGACGAGCTTACCAAAATGCTTGATTATGCAGGTTTTACAAAATTAGAATTTTATGACCAGAATGGTGCTCCTTTTAACGACAAGCTTTCTGGCAGCATAATGGTCGTGGCAATAAAGTAAACCCTTTCTTCCTTTCTTCCTTACACCCTCAATCCTTCATCTTTATATATTGTTTTATATAGCGGAACTATGTTAAATTAGCATATATAAATTATTGTCTAATCAAAAAAGGAATGAAACAAATGCGATTAAAAAGAGGTCATCCATATCCTTTAGGAGCTACCTATGACGGAAAAGGCGTAAATTTTGCCCTTTATTCAGAACACGCTGAAGGTGTGGAGCTTTGTCTTTTTGACGATAAAATGAATGAAACAAAGATACCGCTTCGCAATAGGACTGCTTTTGTATGGCATATATATATAGATGATATTAAGCCAGGACAGTTTTATGCATATAGGGTTCACGGACAATACCGTCCGGAACTAGGTTTACGTTTTAATCCTAGAGTTTTACTCATGGATCCTTATGCAAAAGCTCTTAGTGGCAAAGAAAACCCTGAGGAAGGTTTATTTGCTTACAATAATTTTAGTCCAAATAAAGATTTAGACGTAAGTGTTGAATATGCTTCCGGTACTCCGCTTTCTGTTGTTATGGAAGATAATTTTGATTGGACTGGAGATGTTAAACCTAGATACCCATTTAATCGTTGTGTCATTTATGAAGCCCATGTAAAGGGAATAAGTATGTTGCACCCTGATGTTCCAGAAGAGTTGAGAGGCACTTATGCGGCTCTTGCTTCTGAACCTATTATTTCTCATTTAAAAAAGCTTGGGGTTACAACTATAGAACTATTACCTGTTCATCAGCATATTGATGACCCGTTTTTATATGAAAAAGGTCTGAAAAACTATTGGGGTTATAGCACCCTTTCTTATTTCGTTCCTGAAATCCGTTACAGTTCTGATAAGAGCATTGGCGGTCCAGTTAGAGAATTTAAAGAAATGGTCAAAAAGCTTCACCAAGAAGGCTTTGAAGTAATATTAGATGTTGTTTACAATCACACCTGTGAAGGCAATCATCAAGGGCCGACCATGTGTTACAAAGGAATAGACAATATAAATTATTACAGACTACAAAATGAAAATAAACGTTTCTACAAAGATTATACTGGGACAGGAAACACAATTAATGTAGTATGCCCTCAGACCTTACAGTTGATTATGGATTCTCTGCGATATTGGGTTAACGAAATGCATGTTGACGGTTTCAGATTTGACCTTTGTTCAACTCTTGCTCGTGAAATGCATTATTGGAACCAGCTTTCCAGCTTTTTTACCATTATTCACCAAGATCCTGTAATTAGTCAGGTTAAGTTGATTGCTGAACCTTGGGATGTTGGTGAAGGCGGTTATCAGGTAGGTAATTTCCCAGTGTTATGGGCTGAATGGAATGCAAAATTTCGTGATTTAATGCGTTCTTTTTGGAAAGGTGACGGTGGAACTGTTGGTGAAATGGGCTATCGTTTAACTGGCAGTAGTGATTTATACGACAGAGATGGAAGAAAGCCTTATTTAAGCGTTAATTTTATTACAGCTCATGATGGTTTTACTCTTAGAGACCTTGTTTCATATAACGAAAAGCATAACCATAATAATCTAGAAGGAAATCGTGACGGTCATTCTGACAATCGTTCCTGGAATCATGGTGTAGAAGGCGAAACCGAAGATGCTTCTATAAACGAACTTAGAGCTCGACAGATGCGCAATATGATGGCTACTTTACTGTTCTCTCAAGGAACACCTATGATTTGCGGTGGCGACGAATTGATGAGAACTCAGAAGGGTAATAATAATGCTTATTGCCAAGATAATGAAATAAGTTGGTATAATTGGAATCTTAGCGATGAAGCAAAAGCAATGCTTGAATTTACTAGTGAAGTAATCAATATTAGGCGTGAACACCCAGCTTTACACAGAAGAAAATTTTTCCAAGGTAGAATGATAAGAGGCTCAAATATTCGTGACATAATTTGGTTTAGACCAGATGGTCAGGAAATGAGTGATGAAGATTGGAATAATCCTCATGGCAAGGCTTTAGCTATGTTCCTTTCTGGAACAGGTATTGATGACATTGATGATGATGGTGACCCAATTAAAGATGATAATTTAATTTTAATACTAAATTCATCAACTCATGATATAGAGTTTGTTTTGCCACAGTGTAATTCGGATTGGGAATGTCTGATAGATACTTATTCTGCTAAGCCTTCAGAAGAAATAGCTTTTTCTGGTAATAAAACAATGGTTAAATCTCGTTCATTAAAGCTGTTTAAGTGTTCTCACAAACTTTTAGAAAGAATGACTAAGATTAACCATCTTGTTCAACAGATAAAAGACTCCCAATCTGAACTTGACTAGAAAGATTCTAATAAGCCTTTCTTGATATGTTAGATAAAGAGATTAGAGAATTGTTTGAAGCTTAAAACTATTGATGGTTTGTTGTTCGATGGATTAAAGGAATAAACAATCCTCTTTTCTCTTACCTATAATTGCTTAACTATAAGTTTATAGTTTTTATAGAGGAAAATAATGAACTCACAAATAAAACGCATAGAAAGAATGGAAAGAATTCTAGACGAAGGTAAGATGGTAGTAGATAATCTTAATAGAGCTCTAGAAGAGTATAAGCATATTCAATCAGAAATAAAAGAACTACAAAACTATTATGAAAATGGTGGTTGGATGGAAGATTTTAAAGATGATGAAGCAGGAAAACTTCCAAAAGACCTTAAACGAGGAGTTCTTTCTGAAGATAGCATTTATAACTTCTTATCAGATTATGATGAGATAAAAAGCAAACTGAGGGTTTAATGCCAAAAGTTATTTGGTTATGGTTGTGGTGCGATTGGTTTCGAGGCTTTATAATTTAATAATATTTATTTCTAGATTTTTATTTGCCGTATAGCCATCTGATTTTATAAAGAATCTGAATTTATTTCCAGTATTGGCATTTTCTGGTTTAAGTTTATAAAGAGCAGTATAGCCAGTATTCAAATATGTAGTGCCAGTATTTATTTTTTTGTTTTTAGATTTGAGCCTTAACCAGTCATTATATTTAAACCTGACATCATTTGTCATAGGTTCACCATTGTTATTTTGTTCTGTTAAAAGGTATTCGTGCTGCATAGCTAGGTGCCAGTCACGTTGTAATTCATCTAGACTTTGATATGAGCCTAGAGTTTGAGGAATAACGGTTTTCAAAGCTGTTCCTTCAAATGGTAATTGAATCAATTTTTTAAAGTTTTCCGCGCCAAATCTGTCATGGAGATATAACAAGAATAAACCATTTAAACCATATTTCTTATAACGAATGGTAGAATTACCGTCTTCAGCTGGAACATAGAATGGAAAAACATTTCTAAAACAACCATCACTACTTGTAAAGAAATCACTAAATCTAGGGTCATTACCTGTATATTCTACCGTATTAGGAGCTCCGATTTTATGATCATATAATGTTCGGTAGCGAGTCTGGAAAGGATTATCTCCTCCACGAGCTCTTCTAAATAAGGCTTCGGCACAGACAGAAGAACCTTCATCAAAAAACAATTCGTTATTATAATTTGTTAAATCTTCATTATTAAAAGAATAAACACCGTTTCTGTAGAATCTATGACTGAAATTTATGAGGTGTTGATACTCATGACAGAGATTTGTCATAGCTTGGTGTCTATTGTAATTGGAATCTTGCCCGTTTATAGGAGGTGCGATTAGAATTTGGTCTCTAGGGTCTATAAAATCTTCAAGCATACATTCATGCATAAAAAGACCTAAATAAGAACTACTTAAATGAGATAAATATGGAGTTATTATAACAGATACTTTTCCATCATTATCTACATCAAAGAAATTTCCGAAGTTTTCTGTCATAAAATCATAAATATTAACATTGTCACCCTCAAATACTTTAGTTAATGAATCGCCTTGAGTAACCATTTTTTCCATAAGGTCTTTGTGACAAGAATAATTATAGCTATTATTCTGATCTACGAAAAATTTTGCGTGATTTGTTTCAGCAACTAATTTACAGTTGTTTAGTCGATAATAGCCTCCATTTGTGTTTGAGGTATAAATTTCGTAACTTTGCCCAACTTTTTCATAACTGTGATTAACACCAGACATTCCCGCTCTTTCAGAACGAAGAACTTTTGTCTTTTTCTTTTGTTTTAGCCTGTTAATAAGATTTAATCTGTATTGTATTTCTGCATCTGCATGTTCTTGTAGTTTAAGTGAATCTATTGAGTTTTCTAATAAACTAGCTTGAGGTTCATCTGAAACAGAAAGCCTGATAGAAGCACTTACTGATGATACTAAAGAAATGCTTTGGGAATTAGGTGCTACATTTGTAATAGATACAAAATATGTTGAACCAACAGGCAAATCTACAGCAACATTATTTGAATTACTGTTATAAGTATAAATGACATTGGCAAGATTATCGAAAACTGGTGCTGAATCATATTCTTTAGGCAGTTCATTGTCTGGAGTAACAGGATTGTCGCTATAATATTCGTCTCCGCTGCTACTACCACCACCACCACAGCCAAGTGACATAGTTATAGCAATTATAAAGAAAAATAAATATAATTTTTTAATAGTTTTCATATTTAACCTAGTTATATCATCATAATTATATTTCTGATATTGTACCATAAGTAAAAGCTTTTGGGAAGATAGGAAGATATATGATACCCATGGCAAACGCAAACTTTTTTCTTTATTGGTCAGTGTTAGAATATATCTAATTTTTGTATCGTC
>CAMJNS010000125.1 GCA_946407375.1 uncultured bacterium | reverse complement strand
AGACAATTAGTATAATCTAATTAGAACTTAAAAACCTAGATTTCGCACAGCCTCTCGAAATGACGATTATGATCCTGTTCAGAGCATATAAACGTCATCGCGAGGTTCTGAAAGAACCGTGGCGATCCAGTAAAAATTTAATGAATAAACCTAGTTTCTAGATAAGCTCTTTAAGGGGAGATGTTGAGAGATAGCGAAAGATAAGACACTACTCATTTCTAATTATAGAAAATAATAAATCCCGACACCTATTATTATTGGAATAAAGAAATAAACAACACAACCTTTCTTTCCACCTTCTTTTTTGCTGAATAGATTAGTTATGCCTTTGGTAATCATGGCCCCTATTTTGCGATCTCTACCTGCTTTTGAAAAAGGTACACCAGTTTTTCTTGATATTTTCTGCTTAAGACCAGTTAGACCAAAGAGCCTGCTCCAAGAAAAATCATTATTAGACTTTTTCTTGGAAGTTCCTGTTGTAGTAGTTTTGGTTACTGTTGTAACGGTAGTGGTGGTAGTTGCTTTAGGTTTTGTTGTAGTCGTTTTTTTTGTTGCAGCCATATTTATTTCCTTGTTTAATTAAAGTAATTATACAGGTTAGTTATTTTTTATGCAACCAATCTACTTGGTAATTCTAATTAGAATTTCCAATGAATAATTCAACTTTATTTATTAAGTCATTAAGGGCTCTATCACAGGAATCAAATGATAGTTCTTCATTAAAACCAAAACGAAAAATAGTACAATTCTTATGAAAAGTTAAATCTATATCTTCTCGATAATAAAATATTCGGGAACAGATTTCATCAGTAAATAATTTATTTATCTCTTGGGGGTTATTTGCGTTTAAAATTACATATTTCTCTTTAAAATCATCTATTAATCTATATTTATTTTGTTGAAAAATATCTTTATATTGTATTAGGTTAAGAAAAAATAATAGTGAAAAAAATAAACCCATTACACAGATTACACCGATAAAAATACTTGCAATACGTGAAGAAGTATCTTTACTGCTCTCTGAAGGATAGATATATGTTAGATAAAAAAATGCTAAAGGCAAAATAAATAAAAATAAAGCCATTAATGTTTGGGTTATAATCTCAGAGATAGCTTTATTTTTGGTTACCAAACGAAAATCAGGAAATCGTTTGTTTTTATTTTCAAGAATTAATATTGATTTCCATCCTGAAGGATCTTTTCTATTTTCACTTATGTGATAAGTATCTAGAAAACAATAATCATAACCATCTTTTTCCCCTATAATAATATTAGCGTCATTGAAATCGCTATCTAATTCGATATCAAAAGTATTGTATACAATATCCATATTATCGGAATACTTAGCCCCAAATGTTTCAGCAATGGCTTTTATTCTATCAATTCTTTCCTCAAAATTTTGGTGACATGATTCTAATAATCCCATAGATTCACTCCTCATTGTTCATTAATGATTTCAATAATTGTATAGAATGATTTTGCATTTTCATTAATTCTATAGGAGATATTCTTTTATTTAAAAAAACAATAAAACAATCTTTAAAAGCAGAATATTTATATTCTGGCAAAATTCTTTTTAAAAAAATATTTTTAATTCGTTCATCAAAAAAGGAATTGATTTCTGATTCATTGCCATTTACATAAATCTTACTTGTAAAAACAGGATCATCTATTATGTCTTTGACTTCAATAGCAAAATTTCTTTTAAGAGCTTCAAAATTAGGTGGTTTCTTTTCTAGGCTAAACATTGGAAAATCTAAAAAGTCTTTTTTCAATATACAGGCACAAGCAAATTTAGTATTTTTATGCTGTTTAAATCTTTGGTCTACAATAAAAAACTCAATACTTTCTGCTAGTCCAGACAATATATTGAGATTTTCTATTTTATTGATTTTAGGATTAAAAAGAGAATGTTCTATTGTTGTTAAAGGCAAAGATGATAATTTGTCACTATATCTTAGATTCTTAGTTTTAGCCAAGTTTAAAAGTGATTCTTTTCTCTCTTTTTCATGTTTTTTTATACTTCTTTCCATTAAAAAAATAGCTAGTATAAAAAATGTAATAGGCCAAAGAATAATAGGAATAAATAATATTTTTAATAGTATATCAAGCCATTCTGGCATATGTATCATTCCTTCTCAAATAAGAATTCCCCACATTTGTGAAAACAGATCTTAAGATATACTGACGAAAGTGGAGGTTCTAAAAGAACCTCCACCATAGCAAGCTTTTGTGAAGTTGGATTTGGCGTAGCTAAAAACGAAGGAAGGGTCCTTTTTTTTATCCCCTTTGCAAAAAAGGCTTTCGCCTTTTTTGCAACCAAGCTTTGCTTGGTCTTACTTCTTCCCTTCGTAGGCGTTGATGAACATCTGCTTGATTTCGCTGATGAGTGGGTATCTTGGGTTAGCGCCAGTGCATTGGTCATCGAAAGCCATTTCGCACATTTCATCTAAGCTTTCGTAGAATTTGTCTTCGGCGATACCATATTCCTTTATGCTTGAAGGAATACCGATTTCGGCTTTGAGCTTAGCTACAGCTTTAATGAGAAGTTCAACTTTTTCATCATCGGTTTCGCCACCGAGATTGAGGTAATCTGCTACACGAGCATATCTCCACTTGGCTTCTGGGTATTTATACTGTGGGAATGCAGTCTGTTTACTTGGTTTGTCAGAAGCATTGAATCTGATAACTTCTTCAATCAACAAACCGTTTGCTGTTCCGTGAGCAATATGATGAGCAGCACCAAGTTTGTGAGCCATTGAGTGACATACGCCTAAGAATGCATTCGCAAAAGCCATGCCTGCCATACAAGCTGCATGAGCCATCTTTTCACGTGCTTTAACATTTGAAGCACCGTCTCTATAAGCCTGTGGCAAGTATTTGAATACCAGTCTGATTGCTTCGAGAGCAAGACCGTTAGTAAATTCAGAAGCCATTACAGAAACTCTTGCTTCAAGAGCATGAACTAGAACGTCAATACCAGATGCAGAAGTGAGGCTCTTTGGCATATCTAGCATCAATTCAGCGTCTACAATAGCCATATCTGGAGTCAATTCATAGTCAGCAAGAGGATATTTGATTCCTGTAGTTTCATCTGTGATAACAGCAAATGGAGTAACTTCTGAGCCTGTTCCTGCAGAAGTTGGGATACAAACCATCATTGCTTTGTCGCCCATGTGTGGGAATTCGTAAACACGTTTGCGAATATCCATAAATCTCATGGCAAGGTCGTCAAATTTAACTTCCGGGTGTTCATAAAGCAGCCACATAATTTTTGCTGCATCCATTGGAGAACCGCCGCCCAAAGCTATTACTGTATCAGGACCGAAGGTGCTCATTTCAGCAGCACCACGTCGGGCTGTTCCCAAAGTCGGGTCGGCAGTAACATCTGTAAATACCTTATAATCAATATTGCAGTCGTCTAATACTTTTGTAACCTGTTCTACAAAACCTTTGTCGAACAAGAATTTGTCTGTGACTATATAGGCGCGTTTTCGGCCTAATTGCTTCAGTTCTTGAATTGCAGTTGCAAGACAACCGTATTTGAAATAAACCTTTTCCGGAACTCTGAACCAAAGCATATTTTCTCTCCTTTCAGCAACACTCTTGATATTCATTAAATGCTTGACTCCAACGTTTTCAGAAACAGAGTTCCCGCCCCATGAACCACAGCCCAAAGTCAGAGAGGGTGCAAGTTTGAAATTGTAAATATCACCGATAGCACCTTGAGAAGCTGGCATATTTACAATTACACGAGAGGTTTTCATTCTGACGCCGAATTTGTCAATCTTATCCTGAGCATTAACCTGGTCAGCGTAGAGAACAGATGTATGACCAATTCCGCCGTGTTCAACAAGAACAGCAGCTTTTTCTGTAGCTTCTTCAAAAGTCTTTGCATGATACATAGCAAGAACTGGAGAAAGCTTTTCGTGAGCGTAGGGTTCATCAAGAGAAACATCTTCAACTTCTGCAATAAGAATCTTAGCTTTTTCAGGAACATTCAGACCGGCAAGCTTGCCGATATTGTAAGCTGACTGACCGACAATCTTTGCATTAACACTGCCGTTTACAAGAATAATTTTGCGCAATGCTTCTGCTTCTTCAGCATTGAGAACGTAAGCACCGCGTTCAATGAATTCTTCTTTGATTTTGTCATAGATAGAATCAAGAACTATAACGGACTGTTCAGAAGCACAGATCATGCCGTTATCAAAGCTCTTTGAAAGCAGAATTGAGTTAACTGCCATCTTAATATGAGCGCTTTCATCAATGACAGCAGGGGTGTTACCTGCACCGACACCGATAGCTGGTTTGCCAGAAGAGTAAGCGGCTTTGACCATGCCAGGACCGCCAGTAGCAAGTGTGAGGTCTAATTCCCTCATGACCATCTGAGAAAGTTCTGTAGAGGGTTCATCTATCCAGCCGATGATATTTTCTGGAGCACCAGCGGCAACTGCTGCATCAAGAATTGTCTTGGCGGCCGCAATAGTGCTTTTCTTGGCTCTGGGGTGGGGTGAAAAAATCATGCCGTTGCGGGTTTTGAGAGCAAGTAAAGACTTGAAAATAGCTGTAGAAGTTGGGTTGGTGGTCGGAACTATAGCTGCGATTACGCCTATTGGTTCGGCAATTTTCATGATGCCGAAAGCTTCGTCGCGTTCGATGATTCCGCAGGTTTGGGCATCTTTATACTGGTTATAAATGTATTCAGAGGCAAAATGGTTTTTGATAACCTTGTCCTCAACAATACCCATGCTGGTTTCTTCAACGGCCAGCTTTGCCAAAGAAATTCTGGCATTGTTAGCTGCTATTGCTGCTGCTCTGAAGATTTCATCGACTTTTTCCTGTGTGAAAGTTGCATAAATCTTTTGAGCTGCTCTGACTTGAGCAATCTTTTCTTGTAAGGATTCTGCGGAATTTACAGTCATTTTAGTCTCCCTTTAGTATTAACCGTCATTGCGATAAGGCACAGGATGTGCCTATGCAAGCGAGCGCCACGGATGGCAGCGAGTCACAGCCGATAGGCGTGGCAATCCAGTTGTTTTTTTTTAATATTGTAATTATTGATTATTAAGCTCTAAGTTTTAAGCTTCAAGCCAGATTTTCATTTGTAATGGATTTTTCTAGCTTATAACTTGTAGCTTGTAACTTAAGGCTTTTTCCACAATAACTACCAGAAACGATAATTACTATTAGTAAGTATTTTAAACCAAACAATACTTTTTTACAATTTTACATCTACATTTGTGAACTTTATCACAAACCTATCCGGTTTGCACCAAAAAAGTTTATATTGTTTGAAGACCCCTTTTGCCAGCCTGCGGCAGTCACTTCCCCCAACAACAGCTTACGCTTTGGGGGAAGATCTTAATGATGTGTCCCCAGAAGTTTTTATAAAATTTGTTATTTTTTATCAAAATCTTTATAATTAAAATCATGGAGTAGCAGATGAAACTTGATTACGAAAAACTAATAGATGAATATTGTCTATTTGACAATGATTTTATGAGAAAGTGCCTTCAGGAACGACCTGAATGTGCTGAATTGATTCTCAAAATTATTTTGCCACAAATATCAGGTTTAAAAATTACAGAAATAAAACCAGAATACGAAATAGACAACCTGATTAGAAGGTCTGTATACCTAGACGCTTATGTCGTTGACGAAGAAGGCACTTTATATGATATTGAAATCCAGAGAACTGACAAGGGGGCTAATCCTAAGCGTGCCCGCTATAACGGCAGTATGATGGATATTGATTTTCTGAAAAAAGGTGATGATTTTGAAAAGTTACCAATAAGGTATGTTATATTTATAAGCGAAAATGGCTATAAATGCAATGGTAAACCTCTAAGACAGTTTTCTACTCACGCAGATGATGACGGTGAACTATTGGGGGACGAAGTTTACGCTATATATGTGAACGGTAAGAATGACGATGACACAGAACTCGGCAAACTTATGAGTGATTTGAATAACCCAAATCCTGATACCATGAATTACGCTATGTTGTCGGAAGTAGTAGGCTGTTTCAAAAAAA
This sequence comes from uncultured bacterium, assembly GCA_946407375.1. GTDB lineage: Bacteria > Muiribacteriota > Ozemobacteria > Ozemobacterales > Ozemobacteraceae > RUG334. Next base: position 782 of record CAMJNS010000125.1, on the reverse strand, counting down.
CGAAGAAAGGCAGAGAAAAAATTATGAATGTAACAGAAAAAATATATAATGCTGGACTAGATGAAGGAAAGATAGAAGGAAAGATAGAAGCTTTACTAGCTCTTGTAAAAGATGGTTTACTAACTTTACAGCAAGCTGCTGAAAGAATGGGGATGCCGTTAGAGAAATTTGAAAAAGAAGCTAAGAATCTAGCATTATTATAAATTTATTCTGAGGTTTATGTAACTTTTTGTTTCTACGCAATCTGAATTATTAAAAAGTGGGATGCAGTGTTTGAAAGAAAAACTGTATAGCCACGTTACCACGCATACTTCGTATGCTAGAGAAGCTTATTTAAAAACTAGAAATTTGCATAATTTATAGTATAGATGCATTTGTCCTTACTCCCTTTTATAGAGGCTGTCTAAATACTCAAATTTCTCATAAAATTAAAATAATTTAATTATATGTTTTTATTTTCTGGATGGACTTCGTTTTGCTTCAAGCAACGCTTCGCTATCGCTCGCAGAAGGTGTGCGAAAACTAGATTTTCAAGTTCTAATTAGATTATGCTTATTGTCTTCACATTTGTCATAATAAGTATAGCGTATGGGCTTTAGCCCTGAAAGCTATACGTTTATGACAATGTGTAGACAACATAGAAAGAAATACTATTTTTTTAGAGAATTTCGAGTTTTCGCACACCCTATCGCAATGACGATTATGACTAGCTTCAGAGTATATATATTCATCGCAAACCGCAAGTTATACGTCATTACGAGCAGTCGATAGACTGCGTGGTA
>CAMJNS010000124.1 GCA_946407375.1 uncultured bacterium | reverse complement strand
AATACCACCTATACCACAGATACCGAATCCGGGTATAACGGCTATTTCTAAGAACAAAAAGAAAAAGGCTATTATTAATAAAACAATAACCGAAGATGCCCAAAATATGGTTTCATCTTTTTCTTTATTTACATTATCTGATGGAATGGCATTATTAGTCGTAGAATCGGTTGAAGAAGTACTTTCTGAACTAGAAGATTTTTCGGGAAGTAAATTAGATTGAGAAAAAACTATAACAGGAGAAAGCATAAAGCTAATTATTAATACTAAGCTAATTAATAATCTAAGGTTTTTCATATCATTAAACTTCCAATCTCTTTACAACTATTTTATTTCCTTCAACTTTTTTTACAATAACTTGTTCGCCCTTTTCCAAAAAATCGCCTTCTGAGACTACATCGTATCTTTCGGTTCCTATTTTAGCTTTACCAGATGGTCTACAAATAGATAGAGTAACACCTTGTAAGCCTAAAAGGTCGGCATAAGTATCGTGAGCAATAGCAACATATCCATCTTCTGTGGTCATTTCCTTTTTGAGAATAAACCTATCAAAAAGACCGAGTTTTGGTGCGAATTTATAAATTATATACATTGCAATAGAAGAATATAACATCAAATAACCCATTGCAAATATTGCCTTTTCAAATCCGCCATAAAGCTGAATTATACTGAAACATAGACAAATTATACCGCTAATTCCTGTTATACCAAAGCCAGGTATTACAAATATTTCAAGCAGCAAAAGAATTAAGCCGATTACGAAGATGATCATTACTTCAAAACCAGCTAAATATGCGAACAAGTGACCGCCAAAGAATAAAGCAAAACAAATTATAGATATAGTTCCGAACACACCAAAACCAGGAATACTACATTCTATAACAAGACACCAAAATGCTATAGCAAACAACAATGTGCTTACTGTCGGGTTGGTCAAATATCTTGCAATTATTTCTGATGAAGTAGGTGTAACAGATTCAACATTTGCATATTCTAAAGAAGATGCTCTTAATACAGCTGTAAGAGTTGCAGTTATCTGGTCACAATAACCATGCTTAAAAGCGGTTTCAGCTGTTAGAGTCAGAATACTACCTTTTGGACAAAGGCCTTCAATACTATCGTGATTAGCATTAACCATAGCTTTTGCCAAAGCTGGTTCACGATTTCTAGCTTCTGCGGTTGCGCCAAACTCAGCTTCAAAAGCAGAAACGAACTTGGGTTCAGCAGCTTTAACGGCATCTCCTACAAGCATAATTGGAGTTGCTGCTCCCATTTCAGAACCTGGAGCCATATAAATATTTTGACAAGCAATAGAAACTAGAGCTGCAGCAGACAAAGCGCGTCCATTAACAAATGCAATTGTCTTAACTTTTGATTTAAGAAGAGCATCTTTCATTTCTTGAGAAGCTGTTACCAAACCACCATTCGAATTTACTTCGAGAATGACAGCAGACATTTCTTCCCGTTCAGCTCTTCTTAATTGCCTTTGTAGGAAAAAAGAAACTCCATTATCTATGGTTCCATTTACAGGGATAACCAGAACTTTTTTCTGAGCATCTGCAAATGCTTTGGTTGGACAAAGTAAACTTATAGATAAAAGGAATAGAAAAACCACACAATACAAAAAATATTGCGTGGTTTTATAATAGCAAGTTTTAACGACAGAATTATCTTCTGCGTCTCTGTTTACGACGAGCTTCAGCAGCTTTTCGTTTTTGTTTTTCGCTAGGTTTTTCATATGCTCTTCGGCGTTTGATTTCCTTAACGATACCAGCTTCCTGGCATTTCTTTTGGAAACGTTTTAATGCCTTTTCTAATGGTTCATCTTTTAATACTCTAACTTCTGCCATGCAATTCACCCCCCTTCTGATTTTCAAATCAGAGAGGAATCTCTCGAAAAGTCTTTTGCTTAAACAACTCTATCGCCTAATGGACGACCGCCAAGCAAATGGAAATGGAGGTGTGGCACTGTTTGCCCACCATCGGCACCGCAGTTATTAATTATGCGGAAACCGTTATCAAGCTTATTTTCTTTAGCAATCTTTGCTAGAGCAGAAAAAACAGCTGAAAGCATTTTACCATCTGCTGCTTCAGGATCTGCGGCACATTGAATATGCTTCCTTGGGACAACCAGTATGTGAACTGGTGCCTGCGGATTAATATCTTTGAAAGCAATTACATCATCGTCTTTATAAACGATAGTAGATGGAATTTCTCCATTAATTATTTTACAAAATAAGCAGTTTTCCATAATGGGGTGAATTGTACACTCTTGAAGTTAGATTGTCAACAATTATTTATAAATAAATTAGTCTACAGAATTTTCTAATACAGCTTCACCATATTTGCCAGGATGATATTTGCCTTTATTAGTAGATAAAGGTGAGCGTAAAAATCTTATAGCTCTGATACCTGCATCCCAAGCTTCAGTAATATCGCTGTCAGAATCTCCATAATATACTTTTACATTATTTTTCTTAATGAAAATAGCTTTGCTCTTGTAACCAGTGAATATAGCTCTAGGCTGATCAGGACCTAATCCAAAAGCTTTATGAAGCAATTCAGTGAGAACTTCATTCTTTGGAGCTTCAGGACGTGCAGTAATAAAGAATATCTTATCTCCACGTTTTTTGTGCATATCAATAAGTCTCTTAGCAGAAGCTTTAGGAATACTCAATTTATCGAATTTTGTGCATTGATCATCCCAGAATTTCATATTGCTTAATGGTTTTGGACCATAAATGTTTTCACCATTAGGACCATCTGTATTATTAAAAGCATAATAGAAACCAGGAGAAGAGAATAGTGCAGTATCATCTACATCAAGACCAATAGCTATTGGTTCAGGAGGAAGAGATTTTTCAATGTCTTCAACAGAAATAGTATAATATGCATCAAATTTCTTTATTTCTGCTGCTGAAAGAGTAAAAGAAACAGACACAAAGAATAGAACAAAAAATACAAATAGACGTTTAAAGTTCATTTGAGTCTCCCTAACTTTTATATACTAAAAATATAGTTTAATAAGTAAATAAAGTATTTTCAACAATTTTGTTAAAAAATCAGGGAAACATATTTAAATAAATAAATTTTATAGATTGTCATCCAGCATTTATAAAAAAAAGAACCTGCCACAAAGCATTACTTTTAGGCAGGTTCTTTTTTTAGAAGTAGCTTAAGTTTAGTAAAGTTTTATAACTTATTACTTATCACTTATTACTTTTAGCTTATTTTCTACTTTTTGCGTATTCAGGATATCTTTTGTGCATTTCTTCAGCGGTGTAACCGAAATTAGAAGTGATGAAATCTATATCCTTATCGCCTCTACCGCTAAGATTAACGAGTATAGACTGATATTTCTTTGTTTCAGCAAGTTTTATAGCATATGCAACGGCATGAGAGCTTTCAAGAGCAGGAATAATACCTTCAACTTTGCTTAATGTATAGAAAGCTTCAAGACATTCTTCATCGTTAACAGTTACATAATGAACTCTACCGTTGTCTTTTAAGTAGCAGTGTTCAGGGCCTACGCCAGGATAGTCTAATCCGCTAGCTATTGAATAAACAGGTGCTGGTTCACCTTTTTCATCTTGGAGAAGATAACATTTAAAACCATGAATAATTCCAGGCGTACCATAGGTTAATGTTGCTGAATGACCCCCAATATTCAATGACTTGCCTGATGGTTCAACACCGTATATTTCTGTATCATCGTCTAAGAAACCAGTAAAAATACCGATTGAATTGCTTCCGCCGCCAACACAGGCTACTAAATTGTCGGGTAATTCACCAGTCATTTCAAAGAATTGTTCTCTAGCTTCAACACCAACTACGTGTTGGAAATCTCTGACTAACATTGGATATGGGTGAGGACCAACAACAGAACCGATGCAGTAAAGACTATTTTTTGGGTCTTTTAAATAAGAAACAAATGCTGAGTCAACAGCTTCTTTCAGGGTTCTAAGGCCTGTTTTTACTGGTATAACATTAGCACCCAAAAGTTTCATTCTTATAACATTGGGCATCTGTTTTTCTATATCTATTTCGCCCATATGAATTTCGCATTCAAGTCCAAAATATGCAGCGGCTGTAGCTGTAGCAACGCCGTGCTGACCTGCACCTGTTTCTGCGATGAGTTTCTTTTTGCCCATGTAGCTGGCAAGAAGTGCTTCACCCATGCAGTGATTAAGCTTATGAGCACCAGTATGATTTAGATCTTCTCTTTTTAGATAAATGCGTGCTCCACCAACCATGTTAGATAATCGTTCAGCAAAATAAACTGGAGTTGGTCTTCCTTGGAAATGCTTTCTTATCGAACGTAATTCAGTAATAAATTTATGAGATTTTGAAATAGTTAAATAAGCGTGTGTTATTTCTTTGAACTGTTCTTCTAATTCTTTTGGTAAATTGTAGAATCCACCATATGGACCGTAATGACCTGTTTGGTCGGGTAAATTTCTGTAATGTTTATATTCCATTTAATACTCCGATAAAAAGTTTGAATGGGTGGATTCTAGCAATTTTGGTTAGATTTGTAAAGAGGTATAATTGTAAAGAATAATTACACTCTTATGTAGCCTTCGCCATAGAACCATTCTTGCAATCTATTCAGATAATCTCCTGGAATAAGTATATGATGGTTTCCTAATGGTTTATTAAAGAAGTAGCTATCTACGCCTGGCATATCTAATTTTAGTTGGGTTCTGCAAAGATTGGGTGAATACTTGTGTTCCATAGATTCACCTCGCATCATAACATAGGTTTTATTGATTGGATCAACTCTTAAAAGAGTAAAGAACCTTTCGTGGAATTCTCCTGCAATAGAAACACCTATACCTGATTCAAAATGAGTTTCTAGGTGATAAAAACTAAGAATATTAGTTGGACAACTACAATGAGCAAAAGTAACAACAGAACCTCTTATACTTGAAACGTTAGCCATAAAACAAGATTTTCTCAATGCTTCTTTTGCAATCATCATTGTTATTAATGCGGGAACATCGCCTTCGCAAGCTGCAGGTATACCTTCATCGTTAAGCAAAGCAAGAGCCAAACAGCCTGTTGTTTTATATTTTGAAAGCAAATCGAAACATTTTAAAGTTACTGCTGTAAGCTCTTTAGCTGCTATTAATCTTTTTAGAGCACAATAAATTGAAGCAGAATGAAGTATTTCTTCTTCAGAAATGTTAGCTTTTCTATCTTTAAAAGTATTTAGAAAATCTTGTTTTTCAGACTCTTCGACCTGATCAATGAAAGTGCTAAATTCTTCCATTGAAATAGATTTAACTTCTGCACCTGTGTTTTCTTCTATTTTAGAAAGATCTGGATTAGAGGCGATAAGCCATTTTGAAGCACCGCCAACGACACCGATAACTTGTCCTTCTAGGGTCATTCCTATATCAACAGAGACAAATTTTTGAATTTTCTGAGCCTGCGCTTCAAAACTACCATGAACAATAGAGGTTCTACATTTTGGTTCTTGTTGTCTAAGCCAACTAAGTATTTCAACAGCTGCCGGCAAAGAATTATCTGTTTCACTTGAAGCTATAATAAAAGGTTTACCCGAAGCTTTTAAACTAGGCCAAAGTTCAAGGAAGAAGTTTTCGGTTCCACCAGTAAGAATCATTACAACAACAAAATCGCAAGATTCAAACTGTTTTTCAGTTATTTCTTGACAACCAAAAGAAGACAAACAAGCTGTTAAGAAATTCTTTTTGAGCTGAGCTAGTCGATTTAAATCTTGTGACAATGAGTGTAAAAACAATATACCGGTGGTCATAACTGTTCTCCCGTAAGTTTATTCTCTATGTACAATTAACCCTATAATTTTAGAGTATAGCACATTTTACTTACAGCAGTTAGTTTTTTAATCTATTACTTCGCAATCGCTAGTAGAGGCGGTATTCTAGTTTATGTTTTTAACAACTGATTGTTTTATTTCTTTTGACGACTGTATCTAACAACCTGACCATTTCTGAAAGCTATAATCTGAGCCATTATTTCTATTACTATTTCTTCTGGAGTTGTGCTACCAAAAGACATTCCTATTGGCATAAATATATCTTCACATTGTTCAGGATTAAAGCCCTTTTCTTTGAGATTAGCCATAAACTGCTGTCGTTTTTTCCCAGAACCAACTAAGCCTAAATACTGAGGTTTGTATGGTAAAACACCTTCAATAGCTTGAGCATCATTAACGTGACCAGGAGTGCATACAACAACATAAGTATCTTCATTTATGTTGGCTTTTTTTACTGATTCTTCATAAGGGTCACAAATTACATTAACAGATTTAGGGAACTTTTTAGGATCAGCATAATCAGGGCGTTCATCAGCTATAGTAACAGAATAGCCTGTAAGGTCAGCAACTTTTGCCAGTCTTTCCCCTATATGACCAGCACCGAAAATACAAAGTCTTGGTGCACTAGACTGGAATTCCAATAATACCTTAAATTCACCGCCACAAATGGGTTCTTTATCTTCTGCATTAGAGGAGCTAAGGTCGTAATCAATAATCTGAGTTCCACCCATTGCAAACATATCCATACATTTACCAATGGTGCGGGCTTCGTTTATTCCGCCGCCAATAGTTCCAACAAAAGAACCATCTCGGAAAACAATCATTTTTTGCCCTGCTTTAGCTGGACTAGAACCTTTAACATCTATTACTGTGCATAATACAAAAGATTTTCCACTGTTGTATGCATCACGCATTTCTTTATAGGTATCTATAGCCATTTATATATTCTCCTCTATACTATATATGCAACATTTATCACCACAATATAATATTTTTAACAATAAAATACAATGTAATTGTTTTTAAATCCCAGAGCAAACGCAAACTTTTTTAGCTAATAATCAGAGTTTTAAAGTAGCGTCCTTTATG
>CAMJNS010000123.1 GCA_946407375.1 uncultured bacterium | reverse complement strand
GGTGCCGGAATATCATCTACACCTGTCATTAAATCTACGTTACTAACTACTGGTTTAGGTGCTGGAATATCATCTACACCTGTCATTAAATCCACATTACTAACTACTGGCTTCGGTGCTGGAACATCATCTACGCCACTCATTAAACCTACGTTGCTAGTAACTGGTTTCGGTGCTGGAATATCGTCTATACCAGTCATTAAATCTACGTTGCTAGTAACTGGCTTCGGTGCTGGAATATCATCCATACCAGTCATCAAATCTACGTTACTTGTAGCATCAGAATCATCTTCTTCTGTAGTTTCTTCAACTATTGGTGTTGAAACAGGGGCAGATACGGGAGCATTTTCTATTGGAGCTGAAACCGGGGCTGGAGCTGGAACATCATCATCACCACCTAGCAAGGCTTGTTCTGCTAATGCCTCATCTTTTTCTTCATTAGTAGTTTCTTTTTCTATAGGAACTCCAATAGGTTGAGAATAGTCTCCATATTCATCAACCTTGTTTTCCATTTTTGCAATAGCGGCTTCAGATTCTTCTTTAGTAACTGGCTTTGAAGTGTTTATGCTTTCTTTCGTAAGATGTTGAACAACAGGTTCTGAAGAATTATCTTTTTTATCTCTTTCTTCATCCAACTTTAATTCAGCTTCTTCAACACTTTTAAGCAATTCATCATCAGATAATTCTGGAGTTGATTCCACAAGTTTTTTTAATTCTTCATAAACTTCTTTATTAACAGATTCACCCAAGCGCTTTGAAGAACGTTTAGCTCTTATATGGCACCAACCAGCAACCAGATTTTCAGCAGAAGTTCCCTTTGAAGATTCTATAACTTCCTGCATATTTTTTAAAGCAGCACCATAAGCACCATTATTAACACAAGCTTCAATATTTCTTAATTTCTTCTGAAGTTTATAATCTGCAAAATCTTCAAATAATGCTGTTTCTTTATCAGAATAATCTATTCTGTCATAGCCCATTTTTTCCATATAGGCTTTAATATAATTTTGAGCCGAAGTAACATCTTGATGAACAGCAGAAATTCTAAGATTATAAAGTTTCAATTCCGAACTATCTGGTTTGTTTTCCAATAACCAAGTTGCTCGTTTTACTAATGCATTACAATAGAAGTTATCTGCTTCAATTGCTTTATAAAAGGCGGCTTGAGCCTTTTGTTCATCGCCTTCTTTTTGAAATAGAATACCAAGATTACAATAAGCTTCTGGAGAATCTGGAGCTAATTCTATAGCCTTTTTATAACATTCATAAGCTTCATCCATTTTTCCATCTGTTCTAAAACAGCGACCTAACAAACCAAAGGCTCTATAATTATTTGGATTAGCTTCTACAACAGCTTTATAACATTCTATAGCTGTTGTGTTTTTTCTCTTAAACTGTGCTTCAATAGCATCTATGAATTTTCCCGTAACATCTATAGGCTCTTTCTTATAAACAGCAGTATATTGGTCTCCTAATGAATAATTTAATTCAAAAAAGTTACATTTTGCCAAAGCTTCCATATTATCTTTGGAAATAATAGAATGAGTCTGTTCTTTTCCACTTGCAAAAGAGAACAATTGTACTTTATTACTGTCAGAATCAGCCATTATGCTTATATTATCAGCAAGCAAATAGCCCCAAACAGCTTCAAACAAATCGAAATCAATTTTTATTATCTCGTCTTGAATGTTAACTTTTGCAGTTGTTTTCATTAGGTAAGTTCTCCTATTATTCTAAAACTGGTGGGAAAGCGGAAACTTCGCTTCTATATTTTTGGAAAAGAGTTATTCCTTTTAATGAACCAGATTTTTCTACATATATTTCCAGTATTTCATTTATTTCAGCATTGGTATTGTATTTAATTGTAACATCTGCACGAACTTCTGCAGAATCTAAGTTTGTATCTAAAAACGCAACCCCAATGTCTTTCACTTGGAAGTTAATATTTTCAGCACTATCAATAAAATTTTCTAACCTATTTTTGAACTCATCATAACCGTAAGTTTTGTTGTAAACAACATCGGCCATAATAAAACTTTTTGCCGTTTCTTTATCTTTATTATTTATGGCTGTAGCAAAAGCATAAACTACATCAGCAAACTCCTGTTGCTGGGGAGTAAGTGTAATACCGTTGTCACTACTGCTACTGCCACCGCAGCCTGTAAGAGCCAAACAAGCTATTGAGATTAGTAATATATAAAAATACTTCATATTTTTGCGTCATTACGAGCATACGCAGTATGCGTGGTAATCCAGTAAACTTGAGATGAGAGATGAGAGATAAGAGGTAAGAGGTAAGATAACAAGACCCCTTCAGTCTCTCTTCGTTCGACAGCTCCCCCAACTTCTTGGGGGAGCATCTGAAAATAATACTAATTCAAGAGTTTACCCCCTTTACTAAAGGGGGATAAAAAGGGATTTTCAGAAACTATTTCAGAAAGGCTGGATTGCCACGCCTATCGGCTCGCAATGATGAGCCTTTCTGAACATTAATTTCTAATTCCTCACTTCTAATTCCTAATTCTCAAAAAGAGGCTTTCGCCTCTTTTTGAATCAGGCTTTACCAGCACAACCAAGAACGTCTCTTAGTTTATGGCGAACAAGTTCTTTGATGTTAGCACGAGCTGGTTTGAGATATTCGCGTGGGTCGAATTTATCTGGATGAGCATCGAAGAATTCTCTGATTGTTCCAGTCATTGCAAGGCGCAAGTCAGAGTCGATATTGATTTTGCAAACTGCTAATTCAGCTGCTTTTCTGAGTTGTTCTTCTGGAACACCAATAGCATTTGGCATTTTGCCGCCATGAGTATTGATCATTTCAACAAAGTTCTGTGGAACAGAAGAAGAACCGTGAAGAACTATCGGGAAACCAGGCAAACGTTTCATAACTTCTTCAAGAATGTCGAAGCGCAGTGGAGGTGGAACCAATATGCCTTTTTCATTTCTAGTGCACTGTTCTGGAGTGAACTTATAAGCGCCATGGCTTGTACCAATAGCAATAGCCAATGAGTCACAACCTGTCTTTGTAACAAATTCTTCAACTTCTTCTGGTCTAGTATAAGAAGAATCAGCAGCAGAAACCTTAACATCGTCTTCAATACCGGCAAGGCTGCCCAATTCAGCTTCTACAACAACACCGTGGTCATGAGCATAGTCAACAACCTTTTTGGTGATTTCGATATTTTCAGCAAATGGCTTAGAAGAAGCATCTATCATAACAGAAGTGAAACCGCCGTCAATGCAGCTCTTACAGGTTTCAAAATCTGGACCGTGATCAAGATGAAGAACTACAGGAATGTCTGGGCATTCTTTAACAGCTGCTTCAACGAGTTTAACTAAATAAGTGTGATTAGCATAAGCTCTAGCACCTTTAGAAACCTGGAGAATTACAGGAGCTTTTTCTTCTTTACAAGCTTCAGTAATACCCTGAACGATTTCCATGTTGTTTACATTGAATGCACCAATGGCATAATGACCTTCATAGGCCTTTTTAAACATTTCTTTTGAGGTTACTAATGGCATAAATTGCCCTCCTGAAAAATCTTTGATGATTGCTGTAAAAACAACAAACAGCCTCATCTGATATTACATCTAAAAGATTTTATCAATTTAGCAAATAAATGTCAAAAACAACCTCATTCCTTCATCTTCTTGCGTTTCTTACTGGATAAGCTGAAACATATTCAAAAGTTGGTAAGTTAACGGTAGAACCCATATCATTAATTATTTCATAGAACTGCCATTCTGTTTTCCCTGTGAAAGTAACCATAGTTTTTTCTTTCATAAAATCAGGGAAACCACCTTTGGTAGCCATAAGTAAAAATACAGGTTGATTATTAAAATGCTTATTTAATTTGTAATCATTGTATGATTTATTAATATAATCAAGTTCATCCTGATCACATTCTTTTATCATCAGTAAAAAATCACGTCCATATCTCTTTATTCGTCTTGCAATATAACCAGTCCACTCAACAGAAATAGCGTTTGTAAAATTATTTTTGTAGTTAATATCTGCAAGCTGATAATATTTAAGGGAAGTAGGAGCAAAGTTTTTACGTGTATCTATATATCCCTGCTTCATCGGTGCAATTTCACCATCACGTTCATTAACTCTAAACTTAGCAATTTCAAGTTTTCTAACAGCATCTCGTCTAGAACCTTCTGGCAAACTATTGGTTGCTAATGCCTGATTAAACAAGCTAGCTGCTTCCCTGAATTGGTCCATAGAAAACGCATGATTAGCTCTAAGATACAAATCATTTGCCAAGCTGACTGTAGATTCATTAAGCTGCATTTGAAGATTTGAATTACCAGGATTCATTGAGTTGGCTTTTCTATAATATTCATTTGCTTGAACCTGATTTCCCATATTTTCATAAATTCTGGCTATTTCTACAGCAACAGAAGCCTGTGGCTTAACCCCATAATATATAAGATAATTTTTTATAGCATCACTCATAAGGTTGACTTTAGCGTAATTTCTTCCAAGCAAATAATAAGCTTCGTAAAACTTTTCATCAACTCTTACAGCTTCTTCCAAATGTTTAATTGAACCAAAAAGATTATTTTTTAAACTAAGAGCCTTACCCATTAAATAATGAGCTTCAGGGCTATCAGGATTCTTTTCGAGAATTGTTTCCAAAGCTTTAATAGCTTCCTCAGTATCGCCTTTGTCCAACATAGCTCTAACTTTACTTTCACCAGAAGGTCTTGAAGCCTTAATAGTAACACTTTGAGGCAAAGGAGGTAAACTTTCGGCAGAGTTTCTTGAATTTTGTATACTAGGGCTTTGTGGTAAAGGAGGTAAATCTAGATTATTAGTACTGGAATAAACTTTACTTGTTTGAACAGCATCATTATTTTTATAATAAGTATTCTGATTTATATTAGATTGCTTTCTTGAAGGTGATTCATAACCAGAGTAGCTATATTGATTTCCTTGAGGTAATGGATTTTCAGGCAATGTATATTGCTGATTTTTTTTAGAAGTTGCTTTTTGAGTAACGACTGGAGCTGTATATGTATTTGCAGGATTAGACTGAATATTTGGACTAGTTGTAACAGAATCTTTCTTTAACTCTACGGTACATCTTGCTATACCACGTCTAGCAGCAACCATAGACTGGTCTAATGAAGCAGCAAGACGATATTCCTTCAAAGCTTCTTGATAATTTCCTGTAAGTTCAAATAATCTACCTAAATTAAAATGAACTCCAGGATGTCTGGGAGACTGTTCGTAAGCTTCTTTTAAAACGGCATGAGCCTGTTTATATCGTTGCTGATAAATGTGATTAACCGCTTGTTCAACAAGAATATTGGTATTATCAACACCTGCAGCAAAAAGACTAGTAGATGCTAATGTCATTATAATTGAAGAAATTATCAAAGTTTTAAAAGTTTTCATAAAAAGCTTCCAGTTTTTTTGACCAAATGTTTAAACATATGATATTATAGAAATAATAAGTTCAGATGGAGGGAAATAACATGTCTATTATTCGTTTTATCTGGTGGGCGTTTGTAATTAGCGTTTGTGCTTTTGCCGGATATATTTACGGTTATCTTTCTGAATAATTTCAAAAAGTTATTTACCTAAAAATATAGAACAAAGACAGTCGATAAGATTCTATCGGCTGTTTTGTTTTTACCAGATATTAAATCCCTTAAACTGACTATGTTTTTTTGCCAGTTCTTTATATTCTTCGTGAAGTTCAGCTACTCCAAACAAAGCTGCGGTTAAAAGATCTGTTTTACTATAACCGCTTTCTTGTAGTTCAGCAAAGTTAGCTCCTTCTGCAAGTCTATCCAGAATTTTTTCCGAGGTAGTTTTATAAGCAGACATTTATACTTCTCCTACTTCTAGTATATAAATCATTTCTAATATCGGCAAATTTTTTGATAAATTATAACTATTAGTTTTAAGATAAGAATTTAAAATCTGCAGAAAAAAAAGCTTTCTCTTATATTTTTTAAGAGAAAGCTTTTTTATTAACTAATTATATTTTAATTAGCGAGTCTGTAGAGCAGATTTCAAACTCTTGAATAATTTGTCGAATTCTTCCTGATCCTTTGCTGGAATCTTCTTTTCTGTATAAGCAACATAATTCATTTCACGAAGCATAGTTCTTGCAAACTGACTGCGTGGATTCTTCTTAGCTTCAGAAATAGCAGATTTCAAACCTTTGAAATCACCTTTGCAAGCACCGTCAATTGCGGTCTTAACATCTCTTTGGCTGCGAAGAGCAACAATCATATCATCCCACATAGAATTCTTTGAGAAATTAAGATCTAAATATTTAGATTCAAGATTCAAACGTTGTGGTAAATAGATTGCGATACCTTCAGCATTTTTATAGCGATTGCTAGAAGAAGATCTACCAGTAGTTTTGTTGTTAATAATAGCAGCATTAGCAGCTTTTTCAACTTTATCTATAGCAGTAATAACTGAAGTATCATCTTTTACAAGAGGTTTGAAATTCTTCATAAAATGAAGCAGGTCGATGTTTTCTGGATATTCAAATTTAACAGTCTTACCAACAGCAGAACTTACTTTTTCTGCATATTTACCGCTCATAACTGCTTTTGAAAAACCATCAAGAGCATCAACAAGACCGTCAACCTTGCTCAAATCAATAGCAGACTGAGTAGAATCATCACGACCCTGGCTACCACCCTGATAAGATTTAGCATAAGCATTTACCCAATGATTAGCAAAATCTTTTGCAGCCATTCCTGGCTTCAAACCGTTAAGAACGTCATCATAAGGAGTACCTTTACCAGCTTCAACTTCTTCTGAACCTACAAAATAGTTACAATTGTCTTTGATTGCATATGCAACTTCAACCATACCCATTAAGCAGCAGTCCATGTTGATAACATCTATTTTTTGTCCAAGAGCTTCAGCACAAAGTTTAGTTGCAGTAGTAAGTTCGTTTGTAGTGATGTGGTTGTTAGAAGAATCGTCATAAGAAACACCACGAACTACATTTTTGTCAGTTTTTGCTTTCCAACCAGAACCGTGGTTCCAAATACCAATCATATAATGTTTGGCAGGATAGTTTTCTTTTACAAACTTACAAAACTTAACAAGTTCTTTATAATCGCCCATGTCAAGTTCGCCCATATCTTTAATCTTTTTGATTTTGCCCTTTTCAATATAGTTAATCTGGGCAGGACCTCTTTCACGGTCAATCAATG
>CAMJNS010000122.1 GCA_946407375.1 uncultured bacterium | reverse complement strand
TAATTGATAAAATTGATAAAGCCAATTGGGTTGGAACATTAAATTATGCCGTTGCAGGAACGGTATACGATGGTTGGGGTACTGACCCAAAAGGTAAGACACCCACTAAGGTACTTCACGGGTTGTATGAAGATGCCTTGGCTGCTGATATTGCTCTCACAAAGCCTAAAGATATTATAAGCACTGGTCTTGGTCAAAACTATATGGAAAGAATCGACAACGATCCTCCAAGTATAGGTGTTACATTGATTTCTCAAAATGATAATAGAAAATGGCAATATCAGTTGCTTGAAGGAGTTGGTGATAATACAAATTACAACGATAGAAAGAAAACTCAAGCCTCTGAATTGAAGGATTGTGAATTAATTATTAATGGATATGAATTGCAGTCAGCAGATCCATCACCAATATCTGGTAGTGAGTATGATAAAGTTGAAGCTAATTCTGGTTCAACAAATTATTATGTGGCTGAAGATGGAAAGGATCCTGCAACTAATAAAAAAGCTATTGGTAAGACTACAATTGAATGTCCAAGCAGTGGTAGTTCTTTGGCTTCATTTAAACATTCTTCTAGAATGTTAGTAAATGTTGATATCTTTGATAACTGTGGTTTCAAGAATTTGGATTCAGCATCAATAAGGATTGTGGATAATCTATCAGGTGTTTTACTAAATGTCGAAGATATTGACTTAAGAGCTACACATGATGATAATGGGTCAGTTATAAAGAAATATAAAGATGAACCAAGAGCGATATTTGCAGTTGATTTGCCAAGAAAGGTTGCACCTGAATCTGAACAACCTCAGCTTAAGATTACTGTATCTGCCTGTGATAACGCTGGTAATGAAAAACACTTAGTAATACCAGTAACTATCTTGGAAAGCTCTTTCGATGCTAGAGTTCTTGAACACAAGGAATCAAAGCAGTAAGAGACTAATACTCAGTTAACAAAAAATTCCCTCACCGAAAGGTGGGGGATTTTTTTGTTAATTAGGAATTAGGAATTAGAAATGAGTAATTAGCTTCGCAAGCGTTGTCAACTTACAATTCCTAATTCCTCACTCCTAATTCTCAATTCTAAAATCGTCTTGCCTATTAGGGTTATGTACATTATAATTTAAGTGATAACTATAATAAATTTAGAGGTCTGATCTTGTTTAAAAAAATATTTAAAAAGAAGGGTTCGGCTTATCTAATGGCACTAGGCGTTTTAGGCGTCTTGACCATTGTTGGCGTTACTATATCGAAAGTTACGACCTCTGGGCGTTGGAATACAATTTTAAAAAGTAATGAAAAAAGAGCTGAGGAATGTGCTGAATCGGCGACTAATATGATGTTTAAAGTCGTTAAAGATAATATGAATGATTACAGCATTTTTTATAGTTTAATTTCAAACCCAGCAAAATTATTAGATGCAACAAAAAAAGATTTTTGTTTTTTATACTTTAGACTTCCAACATATGTGGCTGACCTTTACATGGACCCTGTAAGCTTTGAAGATGCTAGAGATAATGGCATTGACGTTCAGCTTGATTTGCTTAAAGGACCTTTAGGTCTAATTTATGATAATGGGTTTACTTTTGTTTACGATACAATTACTCCAGAAGCAGAGTCGCCTTTATCACCTCTTAGAACCATGTTTGAATCTTATGGTGGGCGCATTCGGGTAACTTGTAAAGGAAAAATAAAACAAGCCTTTGGAATTTTATCTGAAAATCCCAAATTTAATGTTCCTGGTGTTGAAATCCCTTTAGCTGGTGTAACAGGCTTTATGGGCAAGCTATTCAATAAGGCTAATATTGGAGGCAAGAGTCATAATTCATCTTATGATGGAATAAAAGACCCGACAGGTGAAGGCAATGATAGTACTTTAAGTTTTAATTTATTACAGTATTTGCCAGATGATCCACTTTTAAAAGCACCAGATATTTCTAATATTACGATTATAGTAGAAGGTGCTCCAATACCAGTTGGTCTAGTATTACAGATTCCTTTAAATAAAATATTTGACAAGATATGTGATAGCGCTGGTCTTACAATTAGAGGACTTGCTGAAACGATATTTGGTGATTCTCTAACTATAGAAATAGATATTAGTGGTATTACAAAGCGTATAGAAGAAGCAATAGGAAAATGTTTACCAGAAAAATTACAAGCTTTTGCTGGAAATATTAGCCATGGTGTAACAGTAGAAAAACAGGGTATATTTGAAGTCGAAACAGTGGTGAAATATTGGCCCAATGATGCTAATGCATCAGATGATGATAAAAATGTAGTAATTAAAAAACTTGTAGCTCATAGAGAATTTAGAGTTGCAGATATTCAGCCAATAGCTTCAGATTATTCTTTCTTTGTTGCTAATTCAAAAAAATTATATGAAAAAGCAGATATTGAAAATGCTGATGATTGGCAGGGAGATGACCAAATATCCTGGAATAGTGGGAATGGTGATTTGGTTGTTCATAATCTTCCTGATTTAAAATCAATTATAAATACAATTAAAAATATCTTTACTTTAAAAATTAAGGATTTATTACGACAGATTCAGTTACCTGGTTTGGTAAGAATTAATGGAACCAAAAAGATGGCAATAAAACTTTCTATGTTTCCAAAGCTTTCGTTCAGTAAAGATAATTTGAGAAAAATGGAAATTATTTCTTTGGTTTTAGGTCATAAAGAGGGGCATACTGCTTGTCATGATAAACATTCGTCTAATTCCAGTCATAGAATTATTCCTGATATAAAATCTGTGACTTATGCTTTTTGGGATAATGGTAACCCTTTTGACTGGGGTTATTTTGGCGGTGGTTCTCCAGATGGTGCTGGTAGTTATTGGTTGCCCGTTGCCCCAAGATACGCAAGAAACTTATTTTTTGGAGATTTCAACTTGGAATTTCCCTTCTCTTTAAGAGTTGAAGGCTATCTTACTAAGATTTATACACATATTAATCTTCTTTTGGTTAAAATATATATTCCGCCTATTCCTATTATTGGTTTTCTAGGTATGGATATTCCGATACCTTGGTTTTGGGCAAATGCATATGAAGAACCATATGGTTATTGTAGATTTCCTCCATATAAAAGCGATAGCCATCCTGAAACAACTTGGGATCCTAATGATGAACATAATTTGCCAGCTAATATTTATTCTCCGGCACAGTATCTTAAAAAGGCCAGTTATTTTTACAATACATCTAATGAATTTAAAAAAGACCTTGAAAACAGATGTATTGAATATAACGGGAAGAAAACCTTTATTTGTGACGGTGTAACTTTTGTTAATGATAATCTTTGGTTGAAAGACATGCACGTTATGGGTAGGGGTATTATTGTTTCATCTGCTAACGTTCATATTGATGGTAATATTACAAGAGAAAATTACGATAAAGATGGTAATGCAACAGTTTTTTCCATTATTGCACGTAATGGGTCTATACTTACTGGTTTTAGTAAGCGAAAAGTTTATGCTTGTTTGTTTGCAGACAGGGGTATTCAAGTTCCTATTGGTGCTGGGCTTGAAGTATTTGGAAATCTTTGTGTAAATCGTTGCAATAGGGAAGATATTGGTGGTAACGTAGATATTCATTATGAATCAAATCATTGTCGTAGTTCTTTACTATCAATGATTAAGCCAATAGCTAAATATGACCCAACAAGATACCACGTTACATTTAGTTCTAAATTGGCAGCATTCAAATTCGAAAAGGCAAAATAAAAGAGTTTAAATGAAAAGAAAAGCTGTAACCTTAGCAGAAGTTACTATAGCCTGTTTAATATTGATGATGGCTATTGTTCCTCTTATTATGAATTCTCGTCATGATGCGTCTAAGGCCATTGAAACCGAAAAGATACAAATGGCTGAACGCATTTTAGAAAGCATAAAAAGTGAATTAATGACAACTCAGTTCAAGACTTTTTATGAACGTGCGGAAGAAGAAAATCTTGATAAAGAATCCGCTGGTCCTTTTGAGTTATCTGATGCTTATTATCCTTTGTCCTTAAGTAAGGTTTTGGAAATACAGAAGAAATATAAAGATTTTTCTGTTGTGGGAACTTGGAGTTGGTCTATTGGCGAAGATGGGAAGCCAGATAAAACAATGATAAATGCAAAAGTTTCTTGTTCTTTTTCAAGACCTGGTCCCGATGTTCCACCAATAGAAAGACAAAAGGCCTTTTTTATTGTAAAGCCATAATTGGAGGGTAAAATGAAAAATAGTAAAGCTATATCCCTTGTTGAAATAATGATAACTATTGCTCTTCTTGGGGTTATATCAATACCTTTGTATTATGTGTTGGAAGAATCTAATAAAAGAGCCAATATAACAATGGCTAGAGACAATATTAAACAAGAAGCAAACAAGGTTTTGAGTCTTTTAGAAAATGATATGACTCAGGCTAGAAAAGGCTCATATAAAGAAAATGGTAATGATTATACTATTAAAGTTCGTGTAAGTGATAAAAAAGAAGAAGAATTAATGTATTCTTTTGACAAACCAAAACTGCTTAGATACTTACCTAAAAAGAATCATAAAGCTCCTCTGCTGGTTTCTAATAAAGTAGATAAATTTGAAATAAATGAATCTTTAAATTCTACAGGAACTATGGTTATCAGTTTGGTAATGAAGTCAGATTTACCTGGCATAAAACCAGATGAACAGCCAACTTATGAACAAGAAAAAATTATCGTAAGAATGGAAGATGCCACAGATAAGAATGATCCTCATTGGCGTGAGGTTGGAGATGTTGACAAGTTTTTTAATACCGAAGGTAATCTTTTGGCCGGTTTGAAAGAAGATGCTACAAAAATAGTGCAGGATTTCACTGGCGAATGGGCTGATACTATGGGTGATGTGTCTAATATGACCATAGATAATTTGATGGATGTAAAAAAAGATTTATTGGCTAACCTTAAAGAGGCAAAACAAAATTTAACAGATATTAATCAGCAAATTAAAGACTTGGACTGGGAAGCTTTATATGACAGAAGTGGTATCGTAGGTAGCGTATTTGGTGCAAATAAGCGTAAAAGAAAAAGTGCTAACAAAATAAAAGATTTAGTTTCTGGTTGGAAAACAAAAGAAGAAATGAGTTGGCAGAAGGTTAAAAATACAGCAAGAAGTGATATGAAAGAAGAAGCTATAAAGGCTATGTATGATGCAAAAGCCCAACTTTTTGATGGTCAAGCTCAATTAGAAGAAAACTTAAAAACTATTGAGAATTTAATTGGTTCGGAAACAAAAAAATTATAATAGAAAATTTAAAGCAGTTTTAGCTGTTTGAATATTATTAGATTTTGAATCCGTTGTTTTATTATGTCCCTCTATAGCGGCTGCTAATAGAGGGATTAATTTTGCCATTTTCTTATCAGAATCATTGGGTTCTACTAACCCTGTATAAATCATAAAGGCTTGGAATAATTCTGGTTGAAGTGATTCTGAACCGCCATTTAACCAAATTTCGTAAGCTTTTTCTCTATCTTTTTCAAATTTCCAGACGTAACAACCTAATAAGAGCTGAGTATCATTAAAATAAATTTTATTTTTGCTAAGATACTTTAATTCTCTTATTACATTTTGCCATTCATGTTGGTTGGTTAGTTTTCCAGAAAGTGCAAGGTTCGTAAAGCCGACAAGTTTTAATCTTATAGCTTGAAGATTATAAGGGTCATCTTCCAAAACTCTATTTGTCCACAATACCTGTTCTTCGTCTAATCCTAGTCTAGAACAGGCAAAAGCATTTAATAGCCGGTCTTCTTTCCAGGTTGATGTGTCAGCGACATTGAAGAAGTTTGAGAAGGTAAATAGACTTACTATTAATGCAATTAGGATGTTTTTTTTGTTAACTAGCTCAGAAAGCTTATAGGTGAATAATCCTGAACTGAAAATAATTAGTAAAGGAGCTAAGGGCAATCTAAATCTTGAACTGACATAAAATGCTATTATTCCTAAGCTTAAGGCATCTATAGCGAATGCAATAGTTAATATTTTATTGTTTTCGATTTTGTCTTCAGAATTAAAAATGAAAATAAAAACTAGAATTATTAAAAAGCCAAAGCATAGTGGATTATAACAAAGTGAAGGGGTAATTTGTTTGTGAAATCCAAAGGTTTTATTATTATATTGCTCATAATTGTTATATAGATAATAAATTTTTTTCAGGGTTAGTTTAATCCAATTATAAGGATTGGCTTTAATCTCTGAAAGAGTTTTATTAAGCCAAAATCTGTTAAAATCGTTTAAGTCAAAGGGAGGTTTTTTTCCAGTTTCGATTGAATAAATATATTCAGCTTCTAATCGTGCAGGATTAACTCCAACAGGTCTGTTTGGAATATAAACTGTATGTCGATAGAATTTGCCATTTGCTCTTTGGCTATTAGCAGAATAGAAGTTTGATGCTCCTTGCCAAGGTAAAAGTCGAAATTCACCAGAATGAAAATAGCAGATACTTCCGTTAATAAGTATTAAAAACAATAAACAAGTTATGCTAATAAAGCAATTAATGACTTTATCTTTAAAAGAGGTTTGGTTAAAACTACTGGTTGCAACTTGATTAGCCCCCTCAGTCTGCTTTGCCGACAGCTCCCCCATATATGGGGGAGCTTCTTCTGATTTTGAAGAAGCATTGTTATTTTTTAAACTGTCGATATCATCTCCTGAAGAAGCTTTTGTATAAGAAAAACTGTCACTATTTCCCTCCAAAGATGCTTTGTCGCAAATGGAGCTGTCACGAAGTGACTGAGGGGGTCTTTTATCAAATATCGGATATACCAAATAAATAATTGCAATAGGCAACAAATTACTTCTTAAAAGACAGGCTATTCCCAACAATAATCCACTTGTTGCATATAAAACTTTATGTTCTTTGTCTGTGGCTAAGAGAAATGTATACAAAGCCGCTAACATAAAACTTATTGAAATGGTGGTATCTAAGGGTTCACCAGCAAAAAATACTGCTGGCGGGTATAATCCGTAGATTAAGGCAGCAATAATGGCGGCTTTTAAATTGTTCCAAAGATTTTTAACAGATAAAAAAACGAAAATAGCACTTATAAAATGAAATATCATTCCAGTGAAACTAGCTATTATAAAAAGCTCTTCTGTGGTATCAAAACCTAAAATACAAGGAATTGCCAAAAGTGCAGGATATAACATTGAACGAAAAAAAGGCTCTTGAGGAAGTGAATTAGTGGCTATTTGCCTTGCTAAGAGAATGTTTTCTGTGCCATCTAATACGGGAGTTTGCCCTAAAGGAGTCTGCCAGAAAAAAGACAAATACCAAAAACCGTAGACTAGTA
>CAMJNS010000121.1 GCA_946407375.1 uncultured bacterium | reverse complement strand
ACGCCCTAGGGACAGATAATAATCTAAATTCGTCCGATAAGGACGATACAAAAAACAGATATTTTATAACAGTGATCAATAAAAGAAAAAGTTTGCGTTTGCACTGAGTAATCTTGCATGAGGTATAGAATTTTTTTTTAATTTGTTGTAATATATGACATCTTAAATTTAAATATGGAGACAAATAAATGATAAAATGCATTCTCATTGCTATGTTGGCATTAGCTCCAATGGCAATGGCTCAAACTCCTGTTGCAGCCCCAACAAATTCAGCTATTCCTGCTGATGTAAAATTGGAAAAAGCAACTAATCCTGTAATTAAGATCTCAACTGCAAAAGGCGATATGATTCTTGAACTTTTCCCAGATTCAGCTCCAAAGCACGTTGAAAGTATGTTAAATTTGATCAACAAAGGTTTTTATAATGGATTAACTTTCCATAGAGTTGTACCTAATTTTGTTATTCAGGGTGGGTGTCCTTTAGGAAACGGTACTGGTGGACCTGGTTATAATGTTCCTGCTGAATTTAATAGCAGAAAACATCTTAAAGGTACTCTAGCTATGGCAAGAGCTGGTCATCCAGATTCTGCTGGTAGCCAGTTCTATATTTGTCTAGAAGCACAACCATATTTAGATGGTCAATATACTGTATTTGGTCAGCTAAGAAGCGGTCATGATGTTCCTGAAAAAATAGTAAAAGGCGACAAAATGACTATCACAATTTTACAGGGTAAACCTGCAGCAAAATAATTCTATTTGTTTGGATAAATCAGAGATGAAATTTAATGAAGAATTTATTCATAAAAATGTTCCAATAAAACACCTTGTCACATTTAATATAGGTGGAAATGCAGATTATTTTTATTCTGCTGATTCAACAGATGCTCTCTGTGGTGCTGTTAATTATGCAAACAAAAATAATATTCCTTACTTTATATTAGGTGGCGGCTCTAATCTTGTCGTTTCAGATAAAGGCGTTGAAGGCCTAGTAATTCATAATCAATGTGAAGATATTTGTGAAATTGATAAAGATAAAATGCAAATTAAGCTTTCCTCCGGTTTTTCACTTTCACATTTAGTTGATCTTGCTTTAAATAATGAATTTGAAGGTGCTGAAACCTTTGCTGGTATTCCAGGAAGTATTGGTGGAGCTATTTGTGGAAATGCTGGTGCATATGGAAAAAGCATCTCTGATATACTTGTAACTTGTGATATTCTTACAAAAGACGGCAAAATTCAAACTGTAGATAAAAAATATCTACAGTTTGATTACAGAATGAGTAGAATAAAGAAAGAGCCAATAGTTGTTCTTTCTGCTGTTTTTCAATTTAAAGCAGGTAATAAAAAAGCTATTCAAGATAAAATTACTGAAATTTTAGAACAGCGTCGTTCTAAACATCCTGAAAAGGGTGTTGGATGTGCTGGTTCATTTTTTAAGAATTTACCCCCAGCTCCTGGTGGAGATAGACGACAAGCTGCCGGACTATTTCTTGATAAAATTGGTGCTAAGAATATGTCATATGGTGGTGCAGCCGTATTTGAAAAACATGCAAATTTCATTATAAATCGTGGAAATGCGACTGCCGAAGATGTAAAAACCTTAGCTAAATTGTTAAAAGATAAGGTAAAAAAAGAACTTAACATAACATTAGAAGAAGAAGTTCGTTACATAGGTAGAGAATAAGATTTATTCCAATTAACAATTATTCTAAATATAAATTTATATATTTATATTTAGAATATATATTTTTAGCAAAATATGGTAGAAGAAACAATTGATACTATAGAAACAGAGGAACCTACTTCGGAAATTCGAAAGGTTACTATTATAGGGCTTTTAGTTAATATAATTTTAACTTTAGCCAAAATAGTAATAGGTTTCTTTGCAGGAAGTTCTTCTGTAATAGCAGATGGTGTACATAGTTTAACAGATTGTTCAACAGATATTGCTGTTATAGTTGGTGTTAAGTATTGGAATAAAGGACCAGATGTTGATCACCCCTATGGACATAGAAGAATAGAAGCTATGACTACCGTTTTTATCGGTGTAATGTTATTAATAGCTGGGCTTGTTCTAATATATAGTGCAATAATAAAAATTCATTCTCAAAAATATTCAGTTCCAGAATGGTCAGCTTTTATTGTAGCGATTATATCTATTATTGCAAAAGAAGCTTTATATAGATGGACCTATAGCAAAGCAGATAACCTTAAATGTAATGCATTAAAAGCTAATGCTTGGCATCATAGAAGTGATGCTTTCTCTTCTGTTCCAGTAGCTATAGCAATAGGCTTTGCAAAATATGATAAAACTTGGGCTGTTCTTGATCCAATAGCTTCAGTTGCAGTTTCCTTTTTTATTTTGAAAGCTTCTTATGATATAGCTTGGCCTGCATTATTAGAACTTTCCGATTCAGGTGTTAATGAAGATAAAGTCAAGCTTATTCAGGTTTTGGTATACTCAGTTGAAGGAGTTAAATCTTTACATCAACTTAGAACTAGATTTCAAGGTAATGGAATCTATGTTGACTTACATATACAGGTGGATCCTAATATTACTGTTCGAGAAGGACATTCAATAGCAGGTAGGGTTAAACATTTGTTATTGAAAGAAGATTCTCAGATTATTGATGTACTAGTTCATTTAGAACCTAGTGATGATTGAAAGGAAATAAACATGGCTAAGGGTGAAAATAAAAATTTGGAATTTACTCTTGATGAAGGCGAAGAATATATTGAATTAATTTCATTACTTAAATATTTAAATATTGCTCAAACAGGTGGGCAAGCAAAATTGATGGTTGAAAACAATCAGGTTTATGTTGATGGAGAACTAGAATTACGTAAGAGAAGAAAAGTTAAATCTGGAATGATTGTTACAACTGTTGATGGTTATAAGATTGTTGTTAAATAGCTTGTATTAACATTTAATTCATTGTAATATTTTTAATATAAAGAGAACTATTAAAAAAGGAATGATATTATGCGAAAACTGCTTTGGCAACCAACAAAAAAACAAATTGAAAGCACAAGACTCTGGTCTTTTATGCAATATGCAGCAAAAGAAACAGGCATTGGCTTTGTAAATTACAAGTCAATTTATGATTGGTCAGTTAAAGAACCAGAAAAATTCTGGGATTTGTTATGGAAATTCCTGGAAGTAAAAACTTCTAAACCTTACGATAAAGTCGTTGATGATTTAAAGAAATTCCCTGGTGCAAAATGGTTTGTTGGAGCCAAATTAAATTATGCTGAAAATATGCTTAAATTTGCTGATTCAGATAAAGCTGCACTTATTTTCAGAGGTGAAAATAAGACTCGCCGAGTTATTTCTTATAAAGAATTAAGGAATCAGGTTTTCAGATTAGCTACAGCAATGCGTGAACAGGGGTTAAAAGCTGGTGATTCAGTAGCAGCTTATATGCCCAATATTCCAGAAACAGTTATAGCAATGTTAGCTGCTTCTGCTATTGGTGCTATATGGTGTTCCTGTGCTACCGACATTGGACCTCAAGCTGCAATAGATAGATTGGGACAAGTTGAACCAGTAGTTTTATTCACTGTTGATGGTTATTTATACAAAGGTAAGAACTTCGATGTAAGACCAAATGCTTCTGCTATAGCTAAGGGTATTCCTAGTGTTAAAAAAGTTGTTGTTGCTCATTATGCTGGTGATGACAATGATTTAACTCCAATAGAAAATGCTATTAAATGGGATGAATACTTAACTAAAGAAGTTCCTGCAAAATTTGAATATGAACAGGTAGATGCTAATCATCCGATGGTTGTTATGTTCTCTTCAGGAACCACAGGTAAACCAAAATGTATTGTTCAAGGTGTAGCCGGTCTTTTGATTAACCAACTTAAAGAATTGGCTATTCAGAATGATATGAAACCTGAAGATACTATGCTTTATATCACAACTTGCAGTTGGATGATGTGGAACTGGCAGGCTGCTGCATTAGGAACAGGTTCTACTATTGTTTTATTTGATGGTAATCCTTCTTATCCAGACACTTCAGCAATTTGGAAAGTGCTAGAAGAAGAAAAAGTAACTGTTTTTGGTTTAAGCGCAAGCTATGTTCATGCGCTTGTTGCAGAAAAATTCTCACCAAAAAATACTGTAGATTTAACTCATCTAAGAGCTATTTCTCAGACAGGCTCAGCTCTTTCTGATGATGGCTTTGATTTTATCTATAATGAAATAAAAGAAGATTTGCATTTCAATTCAATCGCTGGTGGAACAGATATTAACGGTTGTTTCTCTAGTGGTAATCCAATAAGCCCAGTTTATTCTAATGAGCTTCAGGCACCAGGTCTTGGAATGAAAATTGAATGTTATGATGAAAATGGAAAACCTGTTAGAGACGTTCAAGGCGAATTGGTTTGTGAATTTCCAACTCCTTCAATGCCTCTGAAATTTATGAATGACCCAGACGGTAGCCGTTATATGGATGCTTATTTCAGAGTTTATCCAAATATTTGGCATCATGGCGATTATGTTATGTTCCACGCTGATACAATGGGTATTTCATATTTTGGTCGTTCAGATTCAATTCTAAAACCTTCAGGAGTTCGAATTGGAACCGCTGAAATATACAATCAGGTTGATAGAATTCCTGGAATCGTTGATTCTTTGGCAATTGGTCAACAGTATCACGATGACCAGAGAATTATTCTATTTGTTCAACTTAAAGAAGGAGTTGAACTTACAGACGAATTAAAGAAAACTATAAAGACAACTTTAAGAACAAAGGCTTCACCAAGACACGTTCCTGCAGTTATTATGACTTGTCCGGATGTTCCAAAGACTCTAAATGGTAAAAAGGTTGAAAGTGCTATAACAAACATGGTTAACGGTCGTAAAGTAACAAATCGTGATGCACTTTCTAATCCAGAATCGCTCGATTACTTTAAGAGCATTCTTCCTCAGTTGAAAGAATGAGAATAGAGTATAGGATACTTCACCAATCCCTAAAAGAAAGGTAATAATAATGCATCATACTTTTACCCCAAAAGGTGTTTGTTCAACAAAAATTGAATTCGACATTGAAGATAAAAATGTTATAAGAAACGTTGCTTTTACAGGTGGCTGTAACGGCAATTTAAAAGCTGTTTCAAAGCTTATAGAAGGCAAAAATGCACAAGAAATTGCAGAATTGCTTAAAGGTAATACCTGCGGACCAAAGCCAACTTCTTGTGCCGATCAGCTTTCAAAGGCTTTAATAGAAGCTTTAGAGAAAGAAAAATAAAACAAAAAAAGCTGCCAAGATTAAATTGGCAGCTTTTTTGTTAGAGATTATATTTTCAATATTTCAATACTTTGCTGGTGGAGTATTCCATTTGTTGCTAAAAGTTCTAATGAATCTAATTCCATTTTAGAACCATCATATCTTGTAATTTTACCACCGGCTTCCTCAAGCAGTAGTTGACCAGCAGCAACATCCCAGGGCTTAAGGTTCTTTTCCCAATAAATAGAATAAATGCCTTTAGCTAAGTAACACAAATCTAAAGCAGCAGAGCCAAATCGTCTAACGTCTTGAACATTCATAAGCATGTTTTTCAATCTAGTTGTAATTTCATCTATATGTTCACGTCTGTTGTATGGAAAACCAGTTACTGCTAACGCATTATTAATGTCACTTACATTACTTACGTGAATTTTTTCATTATCGCAGAATGCACCACCATCCTTAAAAGTTGTAAAAGTTTCATCAGTAATTGGGTTTTTTATTACGCCTACTAGTGGCACTCCATTATGACAAAGTGCTATTGATACAGAAAAATGCTTTAACTGATGAGCAAAATTTGTGGTTCCATCAATTGGGTCTACAATCCAAAAATCACCATTTTTCCAGTCTTCGCCACCACATTCTTCACCATAAAACTTAATTTCTGGAAAAGACTTTGTTAATTCTTCACGTAAAATTTTTTCAGATTGTAAATCAACTTCTGTAACTAAATCGACGATACCTTTATGAACAATATTATGTTTATTATAGAAGGATTTCTTAATCATTTCGGAAGATATATTTGCTGCTTTCAATGCTCCATCTCTATACTTTGATAATTCCTGCATAATTTTCTCCTGAAAGTGATTTGATGATATTGAATATTAATGAATAAAGATGATAAAATGCTTTTGCCTAAAATACAAGGAGAAGTCGATGAAATTTCATGGTAAATTATTTTTAGTTTTATTGCTTTCTTGTCTTATCACAAATTCAATTTATGCTGATAAAAAGCAAAAAAAATCTTCAAAAACTGAAAATATAAATGAAGCTTCAATAATTGATTCCGAATCTATAACAGCTTCAACTACATATAATAATTTACCTAAAGAAGAAATAATCAATACCTTATATGAAGATCCTCTTTCAGATAATTTTATTGGAAAGAGTAGTGTGATTTCTGATAAGGAAAGAAATCGTTCAACTTCTGATTTATTATCGGAGTTTGAAGGTCAAGCTCAAGTTATAAATGATAATACCGAAGTTCCTGATAATATTGTTGATGAACATACAAAGGAAGAAAGGTTAAAAATTGAAGCAAAAGCAGATGCTCTTTTAAAAGAAGCAGCCATTCGAGAATCTAAAGATAATTCTGGAGAAGCTTTATTAAATAAAGAGGATAAAAAGGATATAAATGATTTAAATGAAAAGATTCAAAATCTTGATAAAGAAGATAATGATGATGAAATAAATATAATTGAGGGTGATAATAAAGAAGAAATAACATCAAAGGTTTTATATGATGAAGAAAAGCCAGAAAAAACATTAGAAAGTGAAAATAAAGAAGGTCTTGAAAAAGCTATTATAAAAGAAGATTGGCCAAATACAGAACAAGATCCTGAATTTGTGAATAACAAATCAGAAAAAGATAAAGTTGAAATAATTGAAATTCCAGAGGTTCAACCCGAAGAAATACCTAATTATGAAAATATGCAAGGAATAGAAACAGTAGATAATGATGATGATTCTATTTCTGAAAAGAAAAAGAGAAGAGGAAATAAAAAAGATAAAAATAAGAAGAAGAAGAAAGAGGTTAACGAAAATAAAGAAGATTATGTAAACCTTGACCCGGTTTTAATAACTGATGCAAAACCAAAATCTATAGATGATGAAACCCAAAAAGAATATTCTTTTACTGGTATTTTAATGCCTGAAAAGCAACCAATTGGGAGAGGTAAAAACATGCTTCGTTGGGTTTTGAGACTTGATGATGGAACTCGTATTCCTTTAAAATCAAATTTAAAATTACTACAAGAAGTTAGAAAAGAAAAAAATCTAGAGGATTATGTTTCAATTAGCGGTAAAATGAGAACTTCAACCTATGAAAAGGAATTAAAGTATCTGATTCCTGAAACAATTGGGAAAACTTCAAAGAAGAAATAAAATATTTAAGGATTAAATCGTAATTAAAAAACGAGTTTTATGGATTATTAATGGCAAATAATGTTGATATAAATACTATGAATTTAATATACATATGTGTTGGGGTATTCCTATTATTTGCTTTAAGTTTTATTATTTCAATTAAAATTCAAC
>CAMJNS010000120.1 GCA_946407375.1 uncultured bacterium | reverse complement strand
AACTTTTGCCTCAGTAGGTGGAGCTTCTTCTCGCTATGAAACAGGCAGCCATGTAGATACGAACAACTGGAATATTGTTGTTGCGGTTGGAAAGAACTCGGAAAAGAAAGACGGCAAATTCGAATACGGTCTTTTCGGCGAATACGGCAGAGGCAACTATACTCTGCATATGGACGGCGTTGAAGATGCTGGCAGTGGTAATATCAAGTATTCAGGCGGAGGCATCATGACAAAGTTTACCAACAGGCATGGTGTCTATACCGAAGCTAGTTTCCGCTCAGGCAGAATGGAAGACGATGCTTCTAATATTCTGCATGACGGCAATGGGAATGCCTTCGGTTATGATAAGAAAACCAAGTATAAAGGTGCTCATTTCGGTTTTGGTAAAAAATATAAAGAAGACGAAAATACAGAGCTGGAAATATTCGGTAAGTTCTTCTATAACAAGCGTGAAGGTTTTAACTTTGCTGCTGGTGCAGACCAGTATTCTATAGACGACGTGAGAAGCAGAATATTGCGTGCAGGTTTCCGTCTTGCCTCTACAGACAAAAAATGGAACCGTTACGGCGGTATCGCTTACGACCATGAATTTGGCGGAGAATCTACTGGAACAGTCAACGGAACTGCAATTCGGTCAGCCAGCATCAAGGGTGGCACTTTACGTGGTGAATTTGGCTTTAAACGTGAAGCTACAAAGACCAATCCCTGGAAGACCGACATCTCATTCTATGGCTTCACAGGCAAGCGCAAGGGCTTTGGCGGGAATATTGCGGTCGAATACCACTTCTAGAGCCTACGGCGCATAGTGTTAAGTGATTGGTGGTAGGCAAAGACCCCCTACGACTCGCTTGCCATCCTGGCGCTCGCTTGCACTCCCAACCTCCTGTTGGTCGTCAGTCACTGCTCGACAGCTCCCCCAACAATTTTTTCAAAATTTTTGGGGCGCTTCTTCAAGAAAACGATCTGCCCCTCAAGGCAAGTCAATTAAAGTTGGTATGCCTTCAGCACTGAGACGCCAGATGAGGCTGTCCCAGCAAACACTGTCAGTCCATTTTGACTGATCTCCGAGTCCATTATTTAAATCGGTTACTGAACCAAAGTAATAATTACAATTTTTGTCAGTACCTTCATTATAGTTAAAAACAACCTGAGCGTTGTCGCTACAAGCAATACCATTTATATAAGTATTATTTGTAATAATAGAATTCATTATTTTAGCACCGGTATCATAATTGCATCCAGCAATTCCACCAACATTAACGGAAGCAAAATTGACTGTAATCATATTACCTACTGCAATACATCTGTTAACCTTACCAGAAGCATTGTTGCTACCAATAATTCCACCGACATACTGATAACCTGAAAGTGTTGCATTATTAGCGCAGTTATTTATAGCCGCATTGTTATAGCCTGCTATTCCGCCAACATGTTCAGTGCCTCCAGTAACATCTCCTTCGTTGAAACAAGAGTTAATACTAGAATAAATATTGTTCCATCCCACTATTCCACCAACTCTATTTCCAGAACCTGTGACAGTTGCAGAATTTCTCAATTTGCTTGCTGCAGTTGAATAGATTTCTCCACTAATACCACCTACATGAGAAGTTCCTTTAACCTTGACACTTTCGTTACAGCAGTTAGTTATTTCGCTGTTGTAGGCATATCCAACAATACTACCACAAGAATCTTCACCAATAACAATACCATCACTCATATAGATATTTTTGATTTTGGCAGTATCAATTTGTCCGAATAGTCCAACAGAATCGGCAGTTGGTCTATTAATACTCAAACCACTGATTGTGTGCCCATCGCCATCAAAACCGCCCATAAATTTGGCTGTAACTTTTCCTATTGGAAGCCAGCCATAATCGTTAGTATTATTATCTGACTTATAAGAAGAAGTCGCTATGTCTATATCTTTTTTAAGCTTGTAATAGGAATTCATATTTTTACGTATATTATCAAGCTGTGATGCGGTATAAATCAAGTATGGATTACTTTCAGAGCCTGTTCCATTAGGTGTTGTGGTAAAAGTAAAATCTTCAAAAGGTTCAATATCAGCACCTTCGTCGTCTTTAACACCAGATTTCATAGATACAACATATTCTGTGCTTGATTTAAGCATAGTATCACAGGTTATTTGAAGCTGTCTTTTTTCTGTCAGCCACTTCTTAGTAAGAGTTGTTATTTCTTCATTGCCTTTATATATTTCAACAGAGTTTGCAGCAGCATTTTTATCCATAACGGTTTTACCAAAATCTACAACAAATGTTGGTGTTACTATGTACATTCCATCTACTTTATCTTCATCTGAAACAATAAGTATTGCGGAAGAATGTTCTCCGTCCATTGTAGTAAATTCAAAATTTTTCTTAGGAGTAGTTTTCTGATTTGATTTATTCTTTATTCCTGCTTTAACTGCTATTGTATAAGTTGTATCATATAAAAGTTTTTCTGATGGAATCATAGTTAAAGTACGGTTAGTGTCGTTATATTCAAAGCTATCAATACCTAACAGAGTGTCACCAATTTGGAACTTGAACTTGCTCTTATATGAATCTATCCAGTCTACATGACTTGAAAAAGTGAATATAATTTTAGTTGTTGTAGCAACATTAGTAGTATCTGAAGGTGTCGTCAAACTAAAGTCAATTTCATCCAGAGTTGTAAATTCAAAATCAGCGAATGGATCTATAAAAACTCCATTAACATCTCTGATTCCTTCATCCATTGTTACTTTATAAGTTGTATTTGATTCAAGAATAGTAGAGAAAGTTAATTTGAGTTTGGAATTGGCTTTTTCCCAGGTTTTGTAAAGAGTTTTGACTTCTGTTTCATCTTTAAAGACTTTTATAGCTTCTTGACCTTTTATAATATCTGAATTAATCAAATCATTCTTAAAATCGATTATTAAAGTTGGTTCTAAAATAGCTTTAGAGTCTACAACAGAGTTTTCGTCAAATGCTATCGAAGCTTGTTTATGTGCCCCATCAGCAGTAACAAATGTGAATGTTGTGGTAGCAACCTTTTGACCTGTTTTAGAGTTTTTGAGCCATTCATTAATTCTTAGGGAATAAGTAGCGTTGTGAATCAACGGCTTCTTTGGAGTCATAGTCAAAGTCTTGTTTGCATCAGAATAAACATAATTCTTGATAGCCACATCTTGCCCGTCAAGCTTTAAAGGAACTGTATCTGCATCTTCATCTTTATTCCAACTAATTGAATTAGAGAAAGTCAGAACAATCTTTGTAGAAGTTGCAACATCAGTTAATTCGGCTGGAGTAGTAAGAGTTGCTGTTATATTATCAATAGTTGTAAATACAAGATCTGTAAATGGGTCTATTACAATACCTTCATAATCTTTAGTATCGTTAATCATCTTCAATGTATATTGAGTTCCTGGAGTTAACGGATTAGCAAAAGCTAATTCGACTTTAGATTTGTCATTAGACCATTTGCGAGTATAACCACTAACTAGTGTATCACCTTTATAAAGTTTCAGATTGTCATTTGCAAGACTGAAATTCATAACAGGTTTCGTAAAATCTACTGTTATAGTCGGAGTTAGAATAGCCTTATCTTCCATTTGAGAAGAAGCAGTAAGTGAAGCAGAAGCAACAGCGTGCTCTCCATCGGCAGTTTCAAAATAGAAAGTTGTTGAACCTACTTTTTGCCCTGTTATGCTGTTTATATACCCAGCATCTAGTTTTATCGTATAAGAAGCATTGTAGAACATCGAACTTGGAGTTAAGGTCAATTCTTTTGAGGCTGTTGCATAATCAAAACTCTTTATTGTTGAAGTAACGTTAGTAAAACCTCTGTAAAAACTGAACAACTGAATATTTTCTGTTGTAGGCGACCAAGCAATGTCATCAGAGAAAGTAAATACAATCTTTGAACTTGTAGCAACGCCTGTAGCACTATCTGGAGTTGTTACTTCTGCGGTTATATCATCTACAGTGGTAAATGTAAATTCTGCAAATGGGTCTATTAGATTACCTTTGAATGTCTTTACACCTTCATCTAAGGTTACAGTATAAGTAGTGCTCGGTTCTAATTCGTATGTCAAAGCAACTTTACTATATTCATCAAGCCATTCTATTAATGGAGTGAAAGCAATTTCAACACCATTCTTTTTAATTCTTACCGCAGCACGTGCAACATTATAGTTTTGAATTCTATAACCGAAATCAATAATTAAAGTTGGCTTTATAATTGCTTTATCATCGTGTAAGCTGCTTGATGCTATTTCTATTGTTGCACTGTAATGGTCTCCGTCACAGGTTTCAAAATAGAAAGCATTACTGGCTATTTTCTGCTTGCTAATTGGATTCTGAAGACCTGGAGCTATTAACAGTGTATAACTGGAATTGTAACAAAGAGTTTCTTCTGGAGTCATCGTTAAAGTGTAATTGACTTCATCATAAACATAACTTGCTATAGGTATTTCAGCTTTCCCTATAAAGAGGTTAAAACCTTTGCTAAAGCTTGCAACCCATTCAACTTCGCCAGAGAATTGAAGAACCAAATCTGTATCTATAGCTACGTTTATTGGTGAGGCAGGAACAGCCAGTTCCGCAGTAACATCTGACATCGTGGTAAAAATATAAGGTTCAAATGGCTCTATTTCAAGGTTTTCGAAATCCATTACGCCTGTTCCCATAACTATTTTATAGGTTGAACTAGCTTCAAGAGGTGATGTAAAAGCTAATTGAACATAGCGATAAGGTTCTATCCAATTCTTAGATACTTTGCTACTATTTAACAAAGAATCATTTTGATAAACTTTTATAGCATTAAAAGCTTGATTGATTCTATTTTCATTAATATAGTCACTTTGAGTTATGTCTTTGCCAAAGTCTATAACGAAAATTGGAGTAGTTATTAATTTTCCATCAATTATACTGCCATCAGAAGCCACAATACTTGCTTGTCCATGAACACCATCACAGGTTGCAAAGCTGAAAGTAGCAAGTGATACAATTTTATGATTTACATTATCTGTAAAAGGATCTAATTTCACTGAATAACTAGAATTATAGCAAAGGCCAGTTTCAGGAACAAAAGTAAGAGTTTTTTCAGTAGCATCAAAAGTTGTGGTTCCTATAGGAACAGAAATAGTGCCTGAACTCAAACTAAGTAAAGATTTATAAGACTCTAACCAATCAATCGTATCTGAGAATTGCAAAACAATTTGTGAGTCTACTGCAACATCGGTAATCGGGTCAGGCTCAATCATAGAAACAGTCACAGGATCATAAGTAGTTGAGCCTATTACAACAGAACCACTGCCTAATTCCCCTGTCAGGAATTTAAAAGCAGTAGTTTTTATGCCATTAGCTCCATGAGCTCCACAACAAGAAGCTGTTGCAGATGCAATAATAGTTTGAGTAGTTGGCCAAGGCTGGTCAGGGCTAAATGTAATCAGATGGCTTTCTGCATCAATAGTGAAACTACCAGGCATTATTATGCTGTTTTCTAGTCCAGAATATATGTATCTTACAGTCAACGAAGCAATGTCGTGAGCTATGTATTTCATAACAAGACTAGTGCCTATATCTACTGCACTACTGCCTGTTGTTGGGGAAACAGCTTCAAAATATGAAAGTACATCCTCTCTATCAAGTGTACATTCACTTGCATAAGCAATAGGAATTGAATTATCAATTAGAATCGTCTTTATGGTAAAAGTTGCAGGAAATTCGTCTAAAGAAACATTTCTAGTTTTTAAAGTGAAAGAATATGTTGCTAGTCTACCACTCTTTGCTGGTGTTGGATAATCTTTAAAATAAATAGTATGTGTGTATTGGTCTCCAGCTCCACTACCTTCTTCAGAAACTTCTTGTTTTGCAAATTGAGTTGAATTACCTACTACTCTTAAACTTTCTATACTGGTGCTAGAATTAGTCAGAAAAGTCAGAACTGTTTGAACATTAGCATCTGAGAATAAAGAACCCAATCTTTCTGCTTCTATACAGGTATTAATTATTAAATCAGTGTTATAGACATACTTTCCATTAGAGTCGAATTTTAAATCAAGGTATGGCAAATCTGTTGTAAAATTCATACTTCTCACACCATTGACAGTGTTGAGAGTTGAAGTTGCCACTGGTTCGCCAAAAACAGCTATTTCATCACCGAAAGTAGTTGTGTTGATCGTAAAGGTATAACTTATAGAAGCTACCGCAACAGCTCTAGCCGAATTAATTACATCTGTTGGATAAGAATTACTATAAGATGCATAACCATCTTGGTGAAGTTTGGAATACTGCCAGTCTGCCTCACTTGAACTTCTTGTTCCTAAATAAAAATCAGACATATTTTCAGGAAATTTTTGAACGATTTCAATTTTCATAGGCTTTTTAGCCTGTTCAATATTGATTTTAGACTTTAATACCCCAGCACCATTTTCAGTTACAGCGACAAGTCTATAAATTTTAGAGCAATTCTTGAAAAGCTTGCTTTCATTTGTTGTTGGTTCTCTTTCTATAAGAGTTAAATCAACATTTTGTGCAATTGAATTTTCATTTGCTTTAACACTTACTGATGAATATTTTGATCTTACTGAAAAACTGCCATCTTTATTAACGATGCCGTCTGATGTGCGATATTGCTCTGCTTTTGAACTCTTGGATTCAAAGCTGTTAGAACCTCCTCCACCACAGCCCGTGAAGCTAGTTTCTAGAAATGCCAAAAATAATAATATTATTATGATTACTCGTCGCGAAATTTTCATTGTTTCATCCCAAAGATAACTGTTTATTTCAACAATTTATATTATTTCTATTTTAATTATAAGATTGCTTTAGGTTTTTAGCAACAAATGAAAGATGAAAACAGATTTTTGTTTTGTATATTCTTTTTTTATAAAGTATAATAGGTATTGTTTTAATCATATACTTGATTAGAGTATATATTAATATTACTATAGAACAACTCAAATAAAGAAAGATTCATAGCGGAGTCAATCATGAACGACAATAACACTAACAACCAAAATAATCTAAAAAATATTGAACCTACCGATCAAATTAATTGGTTAGCGACAATGATGTCTATAGATAAAGACGTTAATGAAAGAGAATTTAAAGTAATAATGAATTACGGTCTTCAATTAGGATTAAATGAAGAAAAGATTAAAAGAATAGTTTCTACTTCAATAAAGGGACAGGATACCTTATTACGCTATCTAAAATTATCTGATTTGGCAAGAAATGATAATTTAATGCGTGCTTTAATACAAGTTATTTTTGCTGATGGGAAAATTGCAAAAGAAGAATTGGAAATGCTAAGACTTGTTGCTGTTAAAATGCATTTTACAGAATTAGAATTAAAACAAATATTAGAAGAGGAAAAAAGAAAATTTAGAGGCTAATTAAATTTTGCATAAAAAAAGAGCTTGGATAAAAACCAAGCTCTTTTTTTATGCTTTTCTTTTTAATCAATCATTAGAGGCTTCATCAGCTTCTATCATTTCAAGAAGTTCAGCTGCAACTGCACTCCCTTGAAGTTTTTCAAATGTGAGAACTTCTTTTAGTTTTCTCATAATACCGCAAAGACATATTTTTCTTTCTTTTGGAGAATTTACATAGAAAGTAATAAATTCTCTTGCAATATTACCAGAATCACCGGCTATTTCCTTTTTAACCATAGCCAAGAACAATCTTTCAACTGAAATTAAACGCTGGATAG
>CAMJNS010000119.1 GCA_946407375.1 uncultured bacterium | reverse complement strand
GCTAATAAGCAGTTACCTTGAAGAAAACTTTAAAAGTATAAAAGAGATTTATCGTTATGCTAATGAAATGAAGAAGCAAGCCTTACCATTCAATAGCAAAAAGCATCGTGATAGATATAGATTTGAACCCAAAGACACCTATGCAAGAAACATAATGTCTAAAACCCGTTCTATGGTTAGTAGATATAGAATAGTCAGTGGTATACTATGTATTTCTGCCGTACAAAACAAAAATCTCATTTATAAAGAAACCATGGAATCCTTAGACAGTATAGTTGTATATTCCAAACGTGCTATAAGAGCAGTAAAAGACAACAATTATGCTTTGTATCTTGCTTCAGCTGAAGGCATAGAAAAAGAAGCTGTAAATCTTAACAATTTGTTAGATGAATTAGAAGAAAATATAAATGAAACAATTGACGAAGAAGATTCTAGAAAAGAATCTCTCTAAGTTAATGGATTGAGGAATTTATGAAGCTTTTTCAAAACACTGCTAACACAGCAATTCTTATGTTAGCCTTAGCTTGCAGTTCTTCTCTACCAAGTATTGCAGCCGAGGTTGACAAAGAAATTGTAGATCCCCAAAAGCAATCTGCCCAAATAGTTCAAGAAGGATTAAACTTTCTTATTCTTGAGCAAAATAAAAAAGCAGAAGAGCTTTTTATGAAAGCAAAGTCTATAGACCCTTATTCAGAACAGGCCTATAATTTTCTAGGTTTACTTTATTTACAAGAAGGGCTTAACGACAAAGCAGAAGAAATGCTTAAACAAGCTATTTCTATTGAGCCGATGTATCCTGAAGCCTTAAGAAATCTTGGGAAACTTTGTCTTAAAGAGGATCGTTTTAAAGAAGCTTGCACTTATCTTAAAAAGACGCTTTCTATAGATGAAAAGCAACCTTATACATGGTATTTACTAGGCATGGCCCAATATTTTAGCGGACAGAATGACGAAGCTATAAAATCATATGAAACCGCTTTTGCTATGGAGCCAAATTTGCCTGTTGAAGCAAAATACAACTTAGGTGTTGCCTATCACGAAAGTTCAAGATATTTAGAAGCAGTAAGATGTTATGAAGATGTTTTAAAGATCGAACCTCAACACATCAATGCTCTTAATAATCTTGGACTTGTTTATTCTATACTTGGAGAAAGAAATCGTGCTGTAGATGCATTTGAACAAGTTTTAAAACTAGATAAAGATAATGTTAAAGCTAGAATAAATTTAGGGAATGTATTTCTAAGCACTAAAGATCTTGTTGAAGCTGAAAAAATATATCGAAGTGCAATTTCTCTTGATGAATCTGATGTAAGCCCCAGACTAAATCTAGGGGTAGTTTATTACGAACAGGGTGAATTTGAAAAAGCTTGTAAAGAATGGGAAAAACTTCTTCAGGAAGATCCAAATAACGTTAGAGTTTTATCTGTTATGGGTTCTGCTTATTTAGAACGTAAAGATTACGTAGAAGCCATTAAGGTTTTCAGAAAAATGAATGAACTAATGCCAGATAATGGCAGTGTTGCTAATACATTAGGTTATTTATTAGCAGAACAAGATAAAGAACTTAATTATGCTGGAAATTTAATAGAAACTGCAATTAAACTGGATAAACCCAATAGAGCTACTTATTATGATTCTTTGGCCTGGGTTTACTTTAAGCAGGGTGATTTCAAACAGGCTTTGAAAATACAAGACAAAGCTATCAAAATTTTAAAGCTTGCTCATGAACCTATTTCTAGTGATATTTACTACCATATGGGTAAAATTCAATTTGAGTTAAAAGACTCTATCAATGCTAAAAAGAATTTTGAGGATGCGATAAGAAGTAATACAGACGCTGATATAGTTAAACTTGCTTCAGAAAGCCTAGCTCTAATAAATAATTAGTAATTAGAAAATAAAACCCTTATATAATAAAAAAAGGCTCCTTTCAGAGCCTTTTTTTATTATATAAGGGTTTATTCTTACATTTTACCTGAGTTATAAGCTGCTAACAGTGTTTCAACTTCACGTGGGTCAACGATGTATCCTAAAAATTCACCACGTATCTGACCAACTAATGGGTCACCAAGAATATCTGAACGAGTATATTCGCTTTGAGCCAGAATTCTGAATTTGGCAAAACCGATAATCTGGACAGAATTTTTAAGATTATTCAAGCCTACATCATTAGGAGTAAAATTAGAATTAAGATTGTCATAGCCATCAGCTCCAGCATTCAAAGAACCAACTTTTATGTCATATATAGTATAGTCGCCATTATTAATTTCTTGGTCGCCAATTTTTGTTAATGTAGACTGATAGTTTTGGACAGAATCAGGAACACCGACAATAGGAACTATAACAATCTGATTGGGTGTATAACTAGCTAAGGGAAGTTTTCCAGTAATAATATCTAAGCCATTAGTTGTTTCATCTGTATATTTTCCATTGTCAGAGGAAATTATATCAGCAAAATTTATCGGCTGATCATAACCGTATAACAATCTGTTCTTATAATCGGAAGAAGTTCTACTGCCATCATTATCTGGGTCGATACAACCATACTGATACTTAGTTCTTCCTGTAAGATGTGTACCTATACTGGTTTCTTTGTCTGATGTAGAACCATAAAGTACATTATTCAAAACGAAACGTTTTGCATCTATGTTCTGAGCATAGTGACCGCCCATCAAAGCAAACTGACCCTTCTTTTCCCCTTTTGAATTTTTAAGTTGCCCACCAACATATTGCCAAGCTTCATTTGTTAGTTTGGACATTTTATCGATACCACTTTTTACAGTATTATTAGCAAAAGAACAGGTTGCCCCTGCTCCGGAATTTGGAACTCCGGTTACCTGACAAAGTGGGCTTAATTTAAAAGCAGGTTGAATATTACCGTTTCCATAATTATTTTTGAATATGGATGAGTAACCAGGTAAAGTTGCACTACCTTTACTGGGAAGCTTGTTATAAGTAAAATTTTCAAAAATCATACAATTGTTGTAGGAATCAGCAACATTGTTATTAAGATAAAATGCATGCTGCTGTAAAGAAAGGTCTAGGGTTTCGGCAGCAAAACACTGAGTGTACATAAACCCACCATTTAAAATATGGCTTTTTACAGCTTCTGCAACAGCCCATTTCATTTTCTGATAAGCAGTAGCTTTCTCAAACCACTTCATACAAAGGTCGTAAGGAGAAAGATTTATATCACTTTCCTGAAATACATAAGGGAAAGGAGTATCATCTTCAAAACCATAATGACTATGCAGATAGTTATAGAATTTACAGCCAGAGAAGTTAGTTTGATTGCTTAAGTTATTTTCATCAAAAACACCACAGGTTCCACATCTATCTACTACAGCAGTCAGACATTGAGCATTCAAAGTCGATATATCAACATCCCAACCGGTTAATATTGCTTTATATTTTGTTACCCACTGCCAACCTGACTGATAAGAATACTGTTCTGTTCTGTAAGTCATATGTTCTCTACAATTATCACAGGCTATGTCTTTTAAATATTTTATAGCTTTTTGTTCTTGAGAACTGACTTTTTCTGTACCTATAGCAATATTGTGAGAACAACCAGGTTTAATTTTCTGACATGTTGTTGGGAAAGCACCATAACAATATTTTGCAGCATCTTCAACTGTCTGCCCTGTAAAATCTTCGTGGTGTAAGTGAATCCAGTCGTATTTGTCTAGTTCGCCGTTTAGTATTTCTATATCAAAAATTTTAGTATTTCTTGATGAATCGTAATTTGTTGTTCTATCCCAACCATTGGGATTATTGTCTGTTTTAGGTAAGGCATAAGTGCCATAAGGAATTTTTGCAGCGACAAGTATAGTTTCAACTGGGTCACGAGCTGCCTGGGATGAGTAAATAGCTATCTGAGGTCGCCAAGTTAATGGTATTATTCTAGAGTTAGTTATTTCACCTCTTGCAAGAGCTGTAAGATAATCATTTATATAATCCTTAGTTAGATTGTTGACACCGACTTTTCTTAAAAGCTTTAATATTTCATTTGGTTCTAATTTAAAAAATTTAACACCACTATAGTCACCATAACGTAATTTGTTTTCAAAAACACTGCTGGCTCGCATTAAAAAACCACCACCATTTTCACTTAAAAACCAATAAGCAGGTGTTAATGATTCTTTATCTCTTTCATCTATTTGCAAAGCCCAATATATTGCACCATAAGCAAGCATTGTTTTATTATCATCATTTTGTCCTAGGTTTTCTAGTTTATCTGTGTGATTTAAACCTGTCGGAATATAAATCATGTATTGTTCATCACCTAAGGGGTCATTGCCATCTGCTTCGCCTAGTTTGATAATGTATTCTGTCCCAGTAGCAAAACCTTGACCATTTTCAAATTTAATAAAATCATAGGTTTTCCAAGATAAATCGTGAACTTCACCATGAGGAATAGCTATAGGCATAATAGCAGAAGCATCCATTCCACCAGCTCTTGCTGCAGCTACATCAGCTTTATGTATATCGAAAATCTTCATAAAAAAGAGATTTACTTCATCACTTGAGTCTATTCTAAGATTTGTCTGATTTGAAGTAAGAACTATTTTAAGTTGTTCATCTGTTAAATTATTAAAACCATTTGCTGCCATAACTTCACGCATATGGTTCTTTATTGTAACTTCATCTTCTGCAGTCAATCTAGATTTTATTTTTCTTATTTCTGCAAGCTTATCGTAACCAGCTTTCCAAGCAGCATTTGTGGCACTCTGAAGTCTAGCGTGATCATAATATAGATAACCGACGTCAGTTACCAAAGCAACTACTCCAACTAGCAACACAGAAATAGCCGCAGTCAGAAGAGTTATATTACCTTTGCGTAATTTTTTGAAAATAGTCATTTGGAAAGCCTCCTAACAATGATGAAGCTGGTAAAATCAGGTTATTTAAGATATGAGAGATAAGAAGCACGTAGATTTACAAAAATAATCTATTAAAAGAAAAGAGCATAAAACAAAACTATTCTCTTTTCTTTATATTCTTGCTTCTAAACTTAGATTTCGTAAAGCTTAGCTTTGTATATTATTCTTTCTTTTCTGTAGCACTTGCAGAGATTTTAATACAACCTTCTCTTTCGCTACCATTAGAAATCACTTTTGCAATAAGAGGGGTCATCAGGCTAAGATTAAAGCTAGCAGAAACAGTTACAGTATCACAATTGTTTTTCCCAATTCCTGTAGCACCCCAATTGATACTGTCATAATCACTTTGATTCATTATTGGAGATCTAGCTTTCCAAAAAACATTTTGAACTTCAGTAAGAGAGGTGTGAGTAGTTGAAAGGAACAGGTTACGTGCTACTAACTGATTGCTCCTTTTACTTGCTACACGTGCTGCCTGAACACACTGATGATTTAAAGCAGACCAACAATGCAAAGCTCTCCCAAAATCAAAAATACCAATTATAACAAGTAAAAATATTGGCAACACTAATGATAATTCAACTACGGCTTGACCTTTTCTGTTTCTACTTTTTCTCATTTTTTAATCCTTTTTTTGATTTTGGAATTTTCGTTCTATAATTTACAATCTTTAATTAGTTACTGAAAATAATCTCTGTTTCTTACAGTTCCAGGAACTTTGTAAGTTGCTTGAGTACGTAATACTATAAAATTATTGCCTGTAACACTATTTAAGACAGTCTGATAAAAGGGAGTATAGGTTTTTGAATTATAGGTAAGAAAAACGCGTTTCATTCTGCTACCATCAGACATTGTAATAGTTGATATATTTGAGGTATATATTCCGGATTGATTCCAAGAAATCGGAGGAGAACTATAATTTGCAATATAGGTTCTAATTTGCTCATCATTATAGTTTTTTTCAGCCCCAGTACTTGCGGCATCGTTAGCGAGTTGTTGTAATGCAAGCATATTATAAAAAGCAAAGCCAAAATCAACAATTCCACCAACGATAATTAGTAAAAAAAGTGGAAATATCAAAGACATTTCTACTATTGATTGACCTTTTTTTCTATTTAATCTATGCATTTACTTCTCCTAAAAAGAATACCACATTTTATCTAGCAAGAATCGTGCCTATTTATTTTGATTTGGATTAACTATATAGCCGAGGAATCTTCCTCTGATCTGACCAGAAGTAACTCTGCCCAGTGTACCGTCATCTCCATTTTTATAATCAGAACCAGTTCTTTGATAATCTGACTCATTAATTAGCTCAAATTCTGCAAATCCAGTAATTTTAGCAGCATTAACGATTGTATTGCTATTGTTTGTAGTATTTTTTAAGTTGTATATAGGGAACGCATCGGCTTTATAACCATATTTAGAAACCATTTCATCTGTGATTTCACCTATTGGTATTATAACCTTATTAAATTGAGTTCCACTTGCAACTCTTTGCTTTATAGCTTCTTCAGTTTCCTTGGCAAATCCTATACTTCCAAGATTAACTATATCATTTATATTAACAACTTTAGTATAACCATAAGTCAGAGTCTTTTGAAATTCTGTATTATTCAATGTTTCTGAAGCAGTAAAATTAGTTATACCCTGGCAAAGAACGGAAGAATCTGAAATTTGTCCAGGTTTAATAATGTATTCTTTTCCATAAATAAAGCCATCATCTTTTGAAAAAAACTGGAAAGAAAGCGAATTATCTTGATTCCATTTTGTAATACCATGAGGCATTATTATAGGCAATATATCAGCAGTTCCTGCAACAGTAGAATCAGTATTACGACTTGCAGCCACAGTAGTAGAATCTACTTCTATTATTTTTGCAAAAAATAGACCCACATGACAATTTGCAGAAATTTGCAAGTCTTTATCGTCTTTAATAACACAGCTTAAACGGTTTTGACCATTATTCTCAAAACCATTATATTTCATAACTTCAAGAACATGTTCTTTAATAGATTCTTTATTTTTTTCTGTTAATACAGGATTATCAGTTTTTAGCTTCATCAAACGATCATTGCCTGCAAGCCAAGCTGCATTAACTGCTGTTTGCAAATCATTTTTTCTATAGTATAAATATCCAATATCAACAACAATAGCTGTCATAGCTAAGATAGCGGTTGAAAGCAAGGCTGTCATTACTAAAATAGCTCCTGATCTATTTCTTTTTTTATTAGTATTTTTCATCATTTTTTTGCTCCAATTAGTGGTGAGTTTAAATGCTCTGGAGCTTTATACGCAGCCT
The DNA here is from genome assembly GCA_946407375.1 of uncultured bacterium. Lineage (GTDB taxonomy): Bacteria > Muiribacteriota > Ozemobacteria > Ozemobacterales > Ozemobacteraceae > RUG334. The sequence continues at coordinate 529 of CAMJNS010000119.1, read as the reverse complement.
GTGCATAAAGTTTAATATATTCCGTACCTTTTGTGGCTTTATACATAGATTTGTAAAAAGGAGTATAAGTACGAGAATCATACGAAATGGTTACTTTATATATTTTTCCACCAGTCTTCATATCTTGTGGTTCTGATGGATATACGGAGAAACTACCATCCCACCATTTAGGCTTTAGAGAATTTGCATATTCTGAGGTTTTGATGGTACTAGAATTATTATATGCAGCAAATTTGGCAGTATTATTGACTATTTGTTGCAGAGTAAGATGATTATAGAATGCAAATCCAAAATCAATTATTCCCCCTATAACAATCAATAAGAAAAAAGGGAAAACGAGTGCAAATTCAACTAAGGCTTGACCTCTGCGTTTTTTCATTCCCAAGAAACTCCTTTAGTTTTACTGCCTATTTTTACAATTGTACAGTATACATCAAAATATATAAAAGAGGCAACTTTTCTAATCACGGAACAGGCAAACGCATTATAAATTCTTTTCTAGATGGACTTCGTTTTGCTTTCAGCAACG
>CAMJNS010000118.1 GCA_946407375.1 uncultured bacterium | reverse complement strand
ATAACAAAACTTATGACTAATACAGACTTTGTTATTCTCAAATATATTTTAATGCTTTTGCCCTGAAAAGCAGAAAATAATTTGACATTTCAATAAAACATATTTATAATATTTGCACTTAAGTTTTCTTTTGCCCAGATGGTGAAATTGGCAAACACGCAAGATTCAGGTTCTTGTGTCCGTATAGGACTTGCGGGTTCAAGTCCCGCTCCGGGCACCGCTTAAGAGTAAATTTACTCTGTTTGCTTTAAAAAGTTCTTAAATGGCAAATAGAGATTACATATATTTTCAAAGCCCTGTAGAAATACAGGGCTTTTCTATGTTTTAGCACTGCAACATCAATTTTCAGCTTTCAAGATTTCAATAACTTCTTTATTTCCTTGAGAAATAGCCAAATCTAATGGAGTTTGTCCATCAACACTTTTTATTGTTGGGTCGCAACCAGCTTTCAATAAAACTTTTACAGCTTCTGGATGGTTTTGTTGAGCAGCAAGATGAAGAGGAGTCCAACCATCGTTATCGCCGAGATTTAATTCAATATCATATTTTAAAAGCTGTTCTATCACAGGCACACAACCTCTAAAACCAGCCCAATGCAAAGGAGTCCAACCATCTCTTTCAACTTTTCTAGGGTCTGCTCCGTGAGCAAGAAGCATAGCGAAAGTTTCAGGTTTTTCTCTAGCAGCAGTAAGATGCAAAGGTGAAACTCCGTCCATATTTAAAGCATCTACAACAGCTCCTCTTTCTAATAATAAAGCAGTAGCTTTTTTCATTCCAAGCTTAGATGCCAGATGAAGTGGAGTTACTCCTGTCGGGTCTCTTTGCATTATGTCTTCACCAGCTTTTATTAAATCTAAAGCTAGTTGCTCATCATTTTTATTTAATGCCTCTAGAAGTTTATTCATTAAAGACTCCTTGATATAATTTACAAAATCTATTATACTAATTTTTAGGAATTTTTTAATTAACTTTTTTGGAGGGAAATTATGGGTTTTTGGGCTAATCAAACAAGATCTGTTATCGAATGGAAAGACGCTTCTCCAGATGTTCTTATATGGCGTTGGGATGGCACTAATGATGAATTGAAAAACGGTTCAAAACTTATAGTTAATCCCGGTCAAGCAGCAATATTCCTTTATGAAGGCGAAATCAAAGCCATTCATGATTATCCAGGAAAATTTGAACTTGGTACTGGCAACGTTCCGTTCCTTACAACTATTAAGAACATTATGCAGAATTTCACTTCTGAACATAAAGCTAACATTTACTTTGTAAGAACAACTGAATTTGTAGATCAAAAATGGGGAACCACTGGTCCAATCAAATATGATGATCCAAAATATAGATTCCCAGTTGGAATGATTGCTCACGGCAATTTCTCATTCCATATCACAGATATCAGAAACTTCTTTGTAAATTTCTCAAGCAATACAGAAGTAGTAACTATTGCTAGCATCAGAAAGAATATTATCGGTCGTATTCTTGCTCCAATGACTTCAGTATTTGCAAAGAGCGGATATAGCTATTCTGAAATAGACAGCCACATCCAAGAACTTTCTGATTTACTTTCTCAGGCAGTTGCTCCAGACTTTGCAAAACTTGGTTTCGAAATGTCTGATTTCAGAATCGAACGCACTGACTTCGATGAAAAGACTCACGAAAGAATAGATAAGATTGCTGACAAAATGGCTGAAGCTCAAGGTGATGCAGCAAAAGTTAATGAATTTGCAAACATCAATGGTGCTGGTATAGCCAATTATGCAACAATGGAACAACTTCGTGCTCTCAATGCTGCAGCTGCAAACCAGAACGGAATGGCAGGTATGGGCGTTGGAATGGGTCTTGGTGCAGGCTTAGGTGCAGGTATGGGCTTTGGTGGCATGAATATGATGAACAATCAAATTCAACAACCCCAAGCAGCTCCTCAAGTTCCACAAGTACCAACTGTTGCTTGCAAAGGTTGTGGAGCACAAATTAAAGCTACTGCAAAATTCTGTCCAGAATGTGGAAAACCACAAACTCAGGCTCAGAAATGTCCAGAATGTGGAGCAGAAGTAGAAGGAAAATTCTGCCCAGAATGTGGACATAAAATGTAATTAGTAAATAATTATACATTTTCAAAAAACCTCTAAGTAATAAAATTACTTAGAGGTTTTTATTTTTATTAAAGAATTTAATTTTGTGTTATAATTATTTTGCGAGAATAATTATATGTTACTTAAATCAAACTTTGTTCTTATAACGTTATTAGCAACCTGTGTTTTTTCAGGTCTTGATAAACTTATAGTCACAACTCTATTTGTATTAATCATTTTTTTCAGTGACTTATTCAACAAAGTATTAGTAGACCCTACTTCTAAATCCGTAGAGCCCCCTTCAAAAACTACTAGAATAAAATATTGTTTTCTATTCCTTTTAGTTTGGCTAGCTATACTCTCTGAAGTAATATGCTTAGCCGGTGGACACGGTTTAAGTGTTGACGACTCATTTAATTCTAAAGTTTTTTGTGTTTCTGTATTCTTCATACTCTATTTCTATTCTGTTTTTGCAATAAGAACAATTCAGAAAGACGACACAAGTGAAACCCTAATACCAGAAGCTCGATGGTATAGAATGTTACAGTATTTGTCTGTATACCAGTTTATATTTGGGCTTTTTTTTATTGCAACAGATTCATTCAATATAGATATATCAGTAAGAGAAAAATACTTATATGTTATTTATGATTATTCTATATTCTTAATATTAGGTTATTTGTTTTGTCTTTTAACAGAAAGATTATTAGATACTGGTAGAATTTTTTACTCATTATTAAAGGATAAAACTCAGAAATATGAAGTTCCATTCTTTATAAGTATTATTGCTGCTAGCTCTTCTTTAAAACACAGCATAATTAAAACTATTGAATTAATATCCGGAGTAGATTTATCAAAATCTGAAATAGCCAAATATATAATGAATCATGTTGAGCCAGTTACTATAATTGCAATATTAGTATTTTGGCTAATTTCCTCAGTAGTTATTGTCCCTCCCGACAATGAAGCTATTTTTTATCGTATGGGTAGAATAGTCGGTGGACAGTCATATAAACCCGGACTTCATTTCAAATTACCTTGGCCTTTTGAAAAAATGGAGCTTTACCAACCGAACCTAATTAAAACTCTTAATGTGGGTTTTACTCCAGACCCAACCCAAAGACATATAATTTGGTCAAAAGCACATGCAAAAGAAAACTTTTTCTTACTAGTTGGAGATGGAGTCGAAATAATCTCTGTAGACTGCCAATTATACTACAAAGTCAAGGATTTATATAAGTTTGTAACTAAGCTACAAAATCCAGAAAAATATATAGAAGCCTTGGCTTATAAATATTTAACAGCAAATACTGTTTCAAAAAACTTTGACCAAATAATGAATCAAAACAGAAATATTCTCATTGCTGAATTGAGAAATAATATTCAAGCAGAAATAGATAAAAATGATTTGGGAATAACAATAGTTGAAGTTATCTTTTTAGCAATACATCCTCCTTTAGAAGTTGCTGACGCATATGAAGATGTTATAAGTGCTCAACTAGATAGACAAACGACTATTTTAAAAGCTAAATCAGAATCAATAAAAGAAATATCCATGAAAAAAGCTTTTGCAGAAGATGAAATAAATAAAGCCAGAGGCTATTCCGCTACAAAAGTCGCAGATGCTTTTGGAGAAGCAATGTCTTTTGAAAGTAGAATAATAGGTTATAACACAGAACCTGAATTAGAAGAATTTCGTTTAAGACTCGATAGCGTTCAAAGAATGGCTAAGTCTAAAAATCTTTATGTTATAGATAAATCCTTTATGCGCCAAAAAGATCGCATAATACTAAATTTGCAAAATTGAAGGTGACCCAAATGCATTATCTGCTAAGAATAATATTAGCTTTCTTATTATTAGGTTTAATACTTTTTCAAACAGTTGTATTACCCGTTCCTGAAGGTTACAAAGCAGTAATCACACATTTTGGTAACCCGAACAGAATTGCAGAAGAAGCTGGTCCCTATTTGAAATGGCCTTGGCCCATAGATAATGCATATACTTTCGATTGCAGAAAAAAAATATATAAAACAAAGCTTACACAAACTCTTACTAGAGATAAAAAATCTATTATTCTAGAATCATATATTATTTGGCGAATTAATAATCCTCTGATTTTCTTGCAAGCAGTAGGTTCAATACCTAATGCCGAAGACAAACTAGATGGTATGGTTTCTAGTTCAAAAAACAATGTTTTAGGTGATTATGATCTAAATAATCTTGTTTCTACAAATCCAAGTTCTCTCAAAATAGATGAAATAGAAAATAAAATACTTGAAGCAGTAAAACAAAAAGCAAAAGATAATCTTGGGATAGAAGTTGAAACTCTTGGAATAAGACGTCTTGCCTATCCAGAACAAAATATTGAAGCAATATTCAAACAAATGAGAGCAGAAAGAGACCAGTATGCTTCTAAATATAGAGCAGAAGGAAGAAAAGAAGCTGCAATAATTATTTCTGAAACAGAATTAGAAGTTTCAAAACTCAATGCAGATGCAAAGAAAGAATCTGCAAAAATTAAAGGTGAAGCAGATCGTGAAGCCGCTGAAATCTATGCTAATGCACATAAAAAAGGAAGAGAATTCTATAAATTCACAAAAAGTCTAGAAGCCATTGAAAAAATGTCTGATAAAAACTCTGTTTTTATTTTGAGAACAGATCAGCCTCCTTTCGATGCCATATACGGAAACAAAAATAATGAATGAATATAAAATCGGCGAAAAAAATACCACACCATTATTAAGAACCATAAACGATTTTATGGGACTTATTAAGGTCCTAATGGTTATGGTTTTTATCGCTTACCTTTTTTCTGGAATAACAGAAATTAAACCAGATGAAATTGGTATTATAATGAGAATGGGGAAACTAGTCGGTAATAATCCTGCCGAACAAATACATAAACCTGGTTGGGTTTACGCATTACCCAAACCTTTCGATACTGTAATAAAAATACCCGACCGAAAAATTCTCGAGGTAAAAATAAAAGAACTAGCTGCTAACCCAAGAATAAAAAGAGATGAATCAGGAAACATTTCCACAATAGACCCAACTGTTGAAGGTTATTGCATAAGTGGTGACGAAAACATATATCAAACCACAATTACTGTTAAATATCAAATTACAGATCCAATAAAACTTATTTTTGGATATATGTATCCATTGTCAATGGCTGATACTTTAATTCATGACTTAACTGTTTCAGAAATGACAACAGTTTCTTGTAAATTCACAATAGATGGTCTTCTTACAAAAGACAAAAAAGAACTTTCTCAGCAAGTTCAAGAACAAGTTCAAGCAAAGCTTAATTCAATAAATTCAGGTCTTAAAATAATATCTTTAGAAATATCTGAGATGGTTCCACCATCTTTCTTAATGTTTGACTTTAAAGATGTTCAAACAGCTTTTGTAGATCAGCATCAATACATAAATAAAGCCAATAGCCGCAAAGAAGTAAAATTAGAAGAAGCAAAAAGTATTTACGAAAAAAGCTTAAATGATGCAATGGCATACAAAGAAACCGTCACTGCTGAAGCAAACGCGAATGCAAATCAGTTCACTCAAATGCTTAATGCTTATGAACAGAATCCAACAGAAGTTGGTCATGAAATGAAAAGCAATACTATCAAAAGTGTCATTTATAATTCTGGAAACCTTATAGTCTTTCCAGACGTAAAAGAAAGCCAAGGAAATGTTACTCTCTTGCTAGGAATGAATGGTTCTGTTATTACCAAAATAACTACTCCAGAAGGTTATTATGAGGAAGATGACTAATGGAAGAGCAAGAACTTAAACATAATAACGAAACAGCAATAGAATCAGAACATCAACAAGAGCATCAGCACGATGCTGGTTGTTCTTGTAATCATAATCATCATCACAACAACGAAGATGATGATCATCCAATAAGCTGTAGTTGTGGGCATAACCATGGTCATAATCACGAAGATGCTCATTCTGTAGGGCTAAATAGCATACTAAAGCTTAGATTAACAAATTCTATTTTTGCCATTGTTCTTTTAATTTCTGGAGGCATTTATAAACTAGTTTACCCAGAACAGGAACAAATGGCCCAAGTAATATTGGCTATCGCTTCAGTAGTGGTTGCTATACCTGTTTTTTGGAGCGGTTTAACAGGTTTGTTCAGTCAGCAATCCAAATTTATGACTGAACAACTAGTTAGCCTCGCTATACTTGCTGCAATGATGCAAAAAGACTTTGTGGTCGCAACAATAATTCCTATAATACTTGTTTTTGGTCATTTCCTTGAAGAAAAAAGCATTATGGGTATAGAGGAAGCTATAGCTTCACTAAAAAAACTCAACTCACACGATGCAACAGTATTAAGAGATGGGAAAGAAATTCATGTTGAACTTAACGAATTGAAAATAGATGATACAGTTGTTTGCTATCCTGGCGAAACAATAGCTGCTGACGGTATTGTTTCCGAAGGTGATTCTTCTATTAATATGGCACCGATTACTGGGGAATCTTTGCCTGTTGATGCTTATTCAGGCTCAAAAGTATTTGCAGGAACAATTAACCTAAGTGGGAAATTACATATTAAAGTAACAGCTCTTTCCGAAAACTCTATTTTCAATAAAATTATTACTATGCTAAAAGATGCCGAAAAATCAAAAGCACCTATAGTAAAAATCATTGAAAAGTATCTAGACCTTTATTTCCCATTTGTAATAATGATTGCCTCTATAACTTTGTTTGTAACAAGTGATATAAACAGGGCTGTAGCCATATTAGTATTAAGTTGCCCTTGCGCCTTAGTTCTTGCAAGTCCAACTGCTATGATTGCAGCTTTAGTCAATGCTTCAAAATATGGCATAATGATAAAAAATACTGCTTTTCTAGAAATATTATCAGATATTGATACAATGGTATTTGATAAAACAGGCACCGTTACATTTGGTAAACTAGAAATAGAAGAAATTGAAACTCAAGCATATGTAGATGAAGAAAAACTGTTAAGAACAGCATCCGTATGTGCAAGTGGTTCTCACCATCCTGTATCTACAGCTATTATAGAATATATGCATAAACACAACATTCCTATATCAGTTCATTCTGGTCAGCAAGAAATTCATGGAATGGGCGTAAAAACAGAAATTGAGGGGACAAAATATTATCTTGGTCGTCAAAGTTGGATATGTAGCGAAAATAACAATCTAATTCCTATTGAAGGTAAAAAATCTGAAAGTTCTATCTCTGTATGGGTTGCAACCGATAAACAAATTCTCGGTCAAATATTCTTCTCGGATAAACCAAGACCTGAAATGAAAGAAGCAATATCACAGGTTAGAAATCTAGGTGTTGAATATCTTGTTTTATTAACAGGAGACAAAAAAGAAATTGGTGATCAAGTAGGACAAGAACTTGGTTTTGATGAAGTAATCTCCGAATGTATTCCTCAAGATAAATTAGATTATATTAATGGAGTAAAACTCTTAAATCATAAAGTAATGTTTGTCGGAGATGGCATAAACGATGCTTTAGCTTTAAAAGCAAGTGATTGTGGGGTAGCGATAGCTCACGGTGGCTCAGATATAGCTTTGCAAAATTCTGATATTGCACTAAACAGCAATAATGTTTCTAATTTACCACAAATGTTTATTTTGTCTAAGCAAACAAGGTCTATAATCAACCAAAACATATTAATAGGAACAAGTTTTAGTATCTTTATGATGATATTAGCTTCTGCTGGTTTTATTTCACCAATCTATGGGGCCATTCTTCATAATTTTGGTTCGGTTTTTGTTGTTTTAAATAGCGCAAGATTGCTTAAATCCTCTAACAACAATCAATAATAAAAATGAAATACCCCGTTAAACTAGCCTTTACAATAATACTAGTCTACGG
>CAMJNS010000117.1 GCA_946407375.1 uncultured bacterium | reverse complement strand
ATTATCTGCACAAAGACCGAAAGCTTTAAGAAGTTCACCAGCAGGACCAGAATGACCGAATTCGTCATTTACACCAATACGTTTTACTGGGGTAGGGTGCTTTTCAGAAAGAACAGCACATACTGCTTCGCCAAGACCACCAATAATAGAATGTTCTTCAACGGTGACAATCTTACCGCATTTCTTAGCTGCGTTAAGAACCATTTCTTCATCAATTGGCTTAATGGTTGCCATATTGATAACCATAGCAGAAATACCTTCTTCAGCAAGCTTCTTGCCTGCTTCGATAGCTTCTGGAACCATAATGCCTGTAGCTATTATGGCAACGTCTTTCCCATCTTGAACCAATTCGCCTTTTCCAATTTTGAAAGTATAGTTTTCATCATGGAAAACAGGAGTAGCTGAACGACCAAAGCGCATATAAACGGGGCCTACATATTCATAGGCAGCTTCTACCATTTTTCGAGCTTCAACGTCATCGGCTGGGCACATTACAACCATACCTGGAACCGTTCTCATAAGAGCAAAATCTTCACAGCACTGATGAGATGCACCGTCTTCACCAACTGAAATACCACCGTGAGTAGCACCAATCTTAACGTTAAGATGAGGGTAGCCAATTGTGTTACGAACCTGTTCGTAAGCTCTGCCAGCAGCAAACATTGCGAAAGTAGCAGCAAATGGAACAAGACCCATAGTTGAAAGGCCTGCTGCAACGTCAATCATGTTTGCTTCTGCAATACCGCAATCAAAATGGCGTTCAGGGAAGGCTTTCTGGAAAATATTGGTTTTGGTAGCACCAGCTAAGTCTGCATCTAATACGACTAAATCTTTAGCTTTTGCACCTAGTTCTTTAAGAGCATTACCATAGCTTTCTCTTGTAGCGATTTTTTTGATGTCTGCCATATTTTAAGCCTCCAATTTCTTTCTGGCTTCGGCTAATTCAGCCATACCTTGAGCGTATTCTTCATCATTTGGTGCTTTTCCATGCCAACCAGCTTTGTCTTCCATATATGAAACACCTTTGCCTTTAGTGGTTTTCATGATAATAGCAGTTGGTTTGCCTGTTCCATGGTTCTTATGGAATTTTTCCATGGCAGCTTCAATCTGATCAAAATCGTGACCGTCAATTTTTACTACATCACAGCCGAATGCTTCAAACTTAGCATCAACTGGCTCAGTATTCATAACGTCTTTTGTACGACCATCAATTTGAAGACCATTTATATCAACTATAATGCAGAGATTATCAAGTTTGTAATGGGCAGCAAACATTGTTGCTTCCCAAATCTGACCTTCAGCAAGTTCTCCATCTCCAAGAACAGAATAAACATTAATATCTTTATTTAGATATTTTGCACCCTTTGCCATACCAGCAGCAGTAGATAAGCCTTGACCTAGTGAACCAGTAGACATATCAATGCCAGGAACAGTATTCATATTAGGGTGACCCTGCAAATAAGAGTCGCTATGTCTAAGTGTTGGCAAATCTTCAACAGGGAAATATCCTCTATAAGCTAATGCAGAATATACACCAGGAGCTGTATGACCTTTTGAAAGAACGAAACGATCTCTATTGGGGTCTTTTGGATTCTTTGGGTCTATTCGCATTTCTTTAAAATACAAATATGTAAACATATCAGCGGCAGACAAGCTTCCGCCTGGATGCCCAGCTTTTGCACCGTGTACACTTGTAAGGATGCCTTCACGGATTTTAATAGCTGTCAACTGAAGTTCTTTTTTTTCAGCAGAATTCATTAAAATCATTCCCTCCGTTTTTTGGTAAAAGTATAAAATACTACTTATTAGGATTAAACAAATTGGAGGTGTTAGTCAATATTTTTCTTTATTCACTCGGACTTTCAATTTCGTAAATAACTTTTTTTACTTTTGATGGGCATATTATTAGCTCGGGGACTTTAGGTAATACTGTATAAACTATTAAAATAGAGGCCCAAATTATGAGCTTTGAATATTCTAATTCAGGATTTGGTTCAAGCAATGTAAATTGGTCAACAATATGTTTTAGCAACATTGCTGGAATACATATTCTTATCATTATTGCTGAAGTGGCAGCTATAAGGGAACTGAAAAAACTTTCATTGTTATTGTGTACCAAAGGAGTAAGTTTATCAATTGTTCTTAAAGGTATGTTATAATAAAGTCTTGACCAAAATGCGAAACTTTGAAAACTTTCTTTATTATCTTCAAGTTTATTCTTAAGTTTGTCAGGTATGTCATAACTTGAAGATTTATATGAAAGCCACATAGCAATTAGTGAACTAGTGAATTGACAAACGCAAGTTATTACATACGCGAATGTACAGTTCCTTAAAAGCAACAAAGGAAATAGTATACAGGTGGAAGGTACACCAATTAGCATTAAAAAAATCGATATGAAAATTATTCCAACATAATACCAGACAGGAAGATTCTCAAAACCGACTTGAAGTCTTGCTAAGAAAATCTTCATTCCTGTTTGAGTTGCTGGAATACTATTTCTAAAATAAAGTAATATAAGGCTTATAATAATAAGACTTATAAAAAAAGATATCCATCTAATTCTTATTTGATTACGGTATTTCCACATTATGAAAAAGAAAATATATAAAGAAATGGATAAAATGCAATGAAAATATTGTTAATATATAATTTTTGTGTTATTAATTATGTAAGTATCTCGAGGAGAGTTATATAAATGGCAGAAGAATTTACTCTTACTCATCATCTAGATGGTGAAGTTTTGGTTATTAGGACCAATGGTTATTTAAATGATTTAGGTGCGGAAAAAGTAGATGAGCTTTGTTCTGAACACTTAGAAAAATCTATTAATAAAATCGTAATAAATCTTGAAAAATCACCATTGATAAACTCTATAGGTATATCTATATTAATCGGTGTTATTGAAGCTATTGAAGAAGCTGAAGGAGCACTGGCTTTTACAAATTTGACTCCCACTAATCGCAAAACATTTGAAATGATGGGATTGTTAGAATTTGCACAACCATTTGATAAAGAAGAAGAAGCTATAGCAAAATTTAAAGGTTAAGACTGTTTATGTCAGAGTCAGATCAAAATACACAGCAACAGGTGCTTCGATATGAATATGTATTAGGAGCATTAAGCGATATTGGCGATGAGCTTTGTCGTGTAACTAGTTTTGATGCTCAATTAAAGTCTTTATTGCATCTTCTTATGGGAACCTTAGGGGTTCGAAAAGGTGGAATTTTTCTATTTGATACTTTAAATAAGAAGATAATATTGCGCTGTGCTTGGAAATTAGCTGTAAAAAAACTTGAAGAAGATTTGACTTCTGAAGAACTTACTGAATTAGATGAAAATTCAGAAGAATTAACTTATCGTTTAGAAGATTTTAAGCATTTGTCAAAGGTATTAGAATCTTTTAAAGAAGATAATCTTGACTCTGTTTCTGTTTTAAGAGTTAGAGGCAAATTAATAGGTCTTATTATAATTGGTCATAAATTGAAAGAAGTTCCTCTTACAGATAAAGAACTTACTTTCTTTAAGACACTTTCTCGCAACATTTCAGTTGCTATAAATAACTATTTGCTTTTATCAGAACTACGTGAATCTAATGCAAGATTAGATGAAAAAATTCAAGAAGTAAGTATTCTTTATCAGGCTTCACAGATGATTTCATCTGAGCTACAATTACAGGCTTTGCTAGACATGGCAATGAATGCAATAGCTGAAATAACAGAAATAGAACGTGGTTCTACTTGGCTCCTTAACGAAGAAAACGGTATTTTTAATCTAATGAGTCATTTGGGTGATGCTTCAATGCTTTCAAATAAGCTTACTCCAGATGATTCTAACGTTATTCATACAATACAAGAAACTAAAGAACCTGTAGAATATGAAGAAGGTCGAAACGAATCAATAGTTTTGTCTGAAAAAGATAAAACTATTTTTGGAACATCTTTTGTTGTTGTTCCTATACTGAGCCAGGGTGAGTTTTTAGGAATGGTTCATCTCTGCGCTTCAGAAAGTTTAGAAAGATTTACCGCCAGAGATATTCGTTTAATAAAAGTATTTGCAATACAATTAGGTGCAGCTGTTAAAAATGCTCAATTATATGAACAAGCTATTACTGATGGTATGACCAAACTCTATCTCCATCGTTATTTTAAACAGAGATTAGCTGACGAAATTAAGAGAGCTGCTCGATTTAAGAGAAGAATTGCAATGATTATGGTCGACATAGATCATTTTAAATTGCTAAATGATAATTATGGACACCAGACTGGTGACGAAGTTCTTAAACACGTTGCTTCAATTCTTCGCAGAGCTGTAAGAACTCATGATTTGCCAGCTCGTTATGGTGGTGAAGAATTTGCTCTTGTTTTGCCTGAAACAGATATGCTTGGGGCAGTAGCTGTTGCCGAAAGAATTAGACGTTCTATTGAAAATGAAGTTATAGAATTTGGTGGAGCCGTAATTCGCAAAACAGCTAGTTTTGGTGTAGCTGTTTTCCCAGATTGTGCTAATGATATGGATTCTCTAATAAAAGCTGCAGACGTTGCTCTATATTGGTCTAAAGAACACGGTCGTAATCAGGTTACTGCAGCACCAACTATAAATAATACTGCAGAACAAGAGTAATAATTATATTTCTCTCTCCCTAAAAAAAAGACTGTATTTAAAGGTAATAAAAAAGAGGCTGTTATTTTATAACAGCCTCTTTTTTATTACCGCTTATAATTAAGTGGATTAAAGTGCTTTTTTGGCTACTTCAATAACGCCTTTGAAAGCTTCTGGATCTTTTACAGCTATGTCAGCAAGAACCTTACGGTTAAGATTAACACCAGCTTTTTTGAGACCATTGATGAAGCAGCTATAAGACATTTCATTTTCACGACAAGCAGCATTTATTCTGGTAATCCAAAGAGATCTGAAATCACCAGCTCTTCTGCGGCGGTCTACTAAAGAGTGAGTCAAAGCATGTAAGAAAGCCTGTTTAGCAACTTTCTTTACATTATTATGACAACCCCAAAAACCTTTGGTAAAACGGAAAAGTTTCTGTTCCTTACGTCTTGCATTACTTGAACTTTTTGATCTTGACATGATTTATTCTCCTAATTTTCTGTTATAAACCCATTGACTAGCACTTATGGGTTAGGCGTATGGAAGCATAACTTTAAGAGCTTTTTCATTTGTCTTATGACAATTCAAGCCCTGACGATAAGCTCTTTTGCGTTTGCTGGACTTCTTAGTCAAAATATGTTTACCATATGCTTTGAAACGTCTGAAAGCACCAGAACCAGTTCTTTTAATGCGCTTTGCAGCTGCACGGTTTGTTTTAATCTTTGGCATAATACTTTCTCCTGTAGCAGTATTTTATTTTTTCTTCGGTTGCCTGAAGAGAATCATTGTTATTGCGCTGCCTTCCTGGGCTGCGTCTTTTTCGATATCTGCATCTTCGCCAAGAATTTCTTTCATTCTTTCGACTACTTTGTAACCAACTTCCATATGAGCCTTCTCACGACCTCTGAAAGCTACAGATACCTTGACCTTGTCACCATCGTCTAAGAACTTTTTGATTGCGTTACATTTAGTTTGTAAATCGCCTTCATCGGTTTTGGGTCTAACCTTAATTTCTTTGAGTTTGATGACCTTCTGCTTTTTCTTTGCGTCCTTGGCCTTTTTAGCCAGTTCATATTTATACTGACCAAAATCCATGAGCCTGCAAACTGGTGGGTTTGCACCCGGGGCCACCTCTACGAGGTCATAGCCTCTTTCTTCTGCCATTTGAACTGCATCATTAATTGGAACGATACCAACCATAACGCCCTGTTCGTCGACTAGACGAACCTGAGGAACCCTAATCTTGCGATTAATTCTAACAGTCGCTTTAATAACCCATACCTCCAAAAATACAAAGATAAGTAAATAAAAAATGGAGCAGCAGAATGCTACTCCATGTTAATTACATACATGTAACCCTTTATTGCTAAAATAGATATTCTAGCTTTTTATCTGGGTTAACCTTTTCGCTCTAAGCTAAAGGTGAGGATATAATCCTGCTTGCTATGTGGGCATATTATCAAATGTGTACATTATTGTCAAGTGTTTTTTTTGATTAAAAGAAAGATAAACCAATAAAAAAATGCCACTCTATAAAGAGTGGCATTTTCATACTCTATTTTTTCTAGGGGTTAGTTATTTTTACCAACTGCTAAGAGATTCTGATAGTCTCTGTAAGCTTCTTGATATTCTTTGAGTGCTGCCTTAACATCGTCGCTGTTAGCACCACCGCTGTTAGTAACAAGATTAGTATATCTGTTGTATGCAGCAGTATAACGTTTCTGAGCAGCTTCAAGAGATACGCTTTCGGTAGTTGTAACTTCACCAGAAGTGCTAGCTTCTTCGCTAGGACTTAGAGAAGCAGATACTGGAATTTCATCAGAAATAGTTACTGAAGATGCACTACCTTCAATAGAAATTATTTCAGAATTACCAACACTAATTGGTTCAGTATCACCCTGTGGGATAACACTAGACATCTGATAATCACCAGGAGTTACAGTAATAACATCTGATTCTGGAAGAACTTCGCCATCTGCAACAGATTTAGCTTTCTTTTCTTTATATTTCTTGTAGATGAAGTAACCAGCAACACAAGCACCAACTACAACCAATGCAGGTATAAATAGAGGGCTAGTAAATATTCCAGCTATAAAACCACCTACTGCACCAATAGCAGAACCGATTGCACCTGCGAAAGCAGATACAGCACCAATAACTCCGCCACCTATAGCAGCAATACCACCAACAATAGCAGAACCGACACCAGCAATTCCACCGGCACCAGCAAGTGCACTACCAATAGCAGGAGCAGCAAGTGCAAGACCAGCACCAGCAGCAACGCCAACTGCACCACCGATTAGAGCGCTCTTCTTGTCGATTTTACCGAAAGCAGGAGCGGGTTGGAAAACTGTGTAGTCTACCAGCATGAGTAAAGAAAGAACCATGCAAAGTAAAACTTTAGCCCTTTTCATTTTGATACCCCCAAGTATGAAACTTATTTAAACTTATGATTTGGGTTCTGGGTGTGTACCCTTACCTTTAGTTTAATTCTACTAACTTATTTGAAAAGCGTCAAGTAGTCACTTAAATTTTTTTATAAAAATATTATAAATTTGATATTTATTAATCTGAAATGCTCTTAAATACTAAATAGAAAAAGACTGCAAGCTAATTAAATAACTTGCAGTCTTTGAAATTAATCAACTGTCATATGAATAATTGTTGCACCGTCTGGCATCCCTTCTACTTTTATAACTCTGAGAATACCTTCAGAATTCTTTTTAAGAAGTTCTTGAATAGTCAATAAATCTCTATCTAGATTGTGCGGAAGTGCACCAAATAAGTATAAGTCTTTTTCAAACCTTTTAATCATTCTTCTGACATCTTCTATATCAGAAGCTGTTAAATTTACTTTTTTTACTGCTTTAGTGAAATTAGGTGCTTGCCCTAGTTCTATTATGCTGTCACAGATATTTAATAATATTTGTAAAGCATGGTATTTATCTATAGGTCTGCTTCTATAGGCATTTCTTGCAGATAAACCTTTTATCCAGCCTTTTCGATACATTCTTCCAAAAATGGAATATAATTCGTCATTGTTTGCAATATTTGGAGCAGGATTACTGTTCCATATTATAATGCGATTAGCATTAATAGCTGGTTTAGCCTGTTCTTTACGAGTTAATGGCTCTGCGCTAGGTGGAATTCGTAATTGAAGTTTTACATTTCTATCAGGATAATTTTTAGGAACCTGGATAGGAATAGTTATTGTTGAATCTGCATTTGCAGTAAAAGAAAATATACCTGCGAGCAGGCAGAGGATTCCGAATGGAATTAGAGCCTTTAAACTAGGAATATACTTCTTCATATGATACCTCCGGTATATTTTCACACTAGCTTATCGGCATTAATCAATAATTAGTTTATAGATGTGTATTTGCATTTTTTAGTAATTATTCTGTTTGCAATAAAACTTTCAATTACATAATTACAACAGGGCAAACGCAAACTTTTCCCTTTATTATTGAAGCTTTTTGGAGAATCTAAATTAATAGTCTACAAATTGTTATAAACGTATAGCTTTCAGGGCTAAAGCCCATACGCTATACTTATTATGACAAAT
>CAMJNS010000116.1 GCA_946407375.1 uncultured bacterium | reverse complement strand
TAGACTATTAATTTAGATTCTCCAAAAAGCTTCATTAATAAAGGGAAAAGTTTGCGTTTGCCCTGTTTTTGGTTTTACTGTTGTTGTTTTTTATACTATATCAGTATTGAACATTAGCAATAATCTATGTTAGCATTATTTATATGATTAAAAATAAAATAATAATTCTTTGCTTTAGTTATTTATTGATTATAGCTAGTTCTGTCTTTGCTCAGCAGACTATCACTATTGGAACAGAAACTAAAATATTAAAACCATATTCAGCCTTTGCTGTAACTACTGATGAAACAGCACGCTGTTTAAACTGTCACGCTTCAAGAATGCCAAAACTAGTCGAAAATTGGGAACATAGCACACATGCAAAAAATGGTGTTGGCTGTTATGAATGTCATAAAGCAGAAAAAGGTGATCCCACTTCAAAACAGGGGCATTTTAGTTTTAATGTTCAGTTAGTAGTTTCGCCAGCTCGTTGTGGTTCTTGTCACCAAGAACAGTATCAAGAATTTGCTGTTTCTAGTCATGCTACGGCTTTTGAAACCATAAAATACTTACCAATGCGAAATGATAATCCTGCGTTATTTGAAACTTCCTGTGTAACTTGTCACGGAACAGTAGTAAATATGAAAAAAGGCAAGGCAGCAGATAATTCTTGGCCCAATAATGGCATAGGAAGAGTTAATCCTGATGGGAGCTTAGGAAATTGTGCTTCCTGTCATGGCTATCATACAGATTCTTTAGCCATTGCAAGAGACCCCATAACCTGCGCAAAGTGTCATAAAACTGATTTTAGTCCAGCATATCAAGCTTGGAAAATTTCTGTTCATGGCTCAACAAATGACAAATCAACATCAGAGGTTGATTTTGCAAAAAAGCATTTAAATTTATCTGATGATGCTATATTGAAGCCAAATTGCCAAGTTTGTCACGTTCAAGCTTCTTCAAAAGATACAAATGCCACTCATAATGTATCAGGAAGACTATCTTGGAAATTATCCAGTCTTAAGGCGGTACATACAGATGACTGGGGTACCAAGCGTTTAGAAATGCAAAAGACCTGCAGAAAATGCCATGCAAGCACTCAAATAGACCAGTATTATCGCAAATTAGATGCTGCAGTTGTTGCAACAAATCATATTGTAACTAACAAAGTTGCTTCTGATACCCCATTTTGGGAACAAATAAAATTGCAAAACTCACTTATGGCTTTTCGAGTGGGTTTAGCAATGCTTGGCAGTGTAGACCCTCTTAAAATTGAAGAATTATCTCATTAGCTATAAAAAATAATAATCTATAACTATAAAAACTAAAAACCGAGAGTTTAATCGTTCTAAGCCAAGAATACTAAGCTTTTAGACCTATCTTCTCATAGCTTTTTCAACTTTCAACTCTCAGTTTTCAATTTTCAACTTATTTATACATTGGTTTTGGACTAGGAGCCTTTACTCCGCCTCTGTTTGGAGCAGGTGCAGGATGTGCTTTGGGAGGAGGTGGAGCAGGATGATATTTGTGAGGTGGAGCAGGGTGATGTGGAGCATGTCTTGGAGGAGGAGGTGGACCCCAATCAGGGAAATGACGCCATCTTCTATAAGGATAAATACCATCCCAAACGACTACATTAACTGTTGGTTCTGGTCTAACAGGTTGAGTTAGAACAACTGTTGAGCCAGTTGGAGTTGAATAGAAGAAATCACCGTCAGAAGTCCAATTTGTTCGTTTTTCCAAATCATATATTGAAACATAACCTATAGCAGGTTCATCTCCAGCACCTATTCCCATATGATGAACTCTAGCAGAAGCTCCAGAAACATCTTCTATCCAGATTGGTTCATTTCGTTTTACTCTATAATTACCAAGAGTCAGATAAGATGAAGTTACCACATAGTTAGCAGTGGTCTTTTTAACACGTTTTTCTAAGTCCTCAACTTTGTTTACGTTAGAAAGAGTGTTACCGCCAGATAAAAGCATATCTATTGCATCATTCATTTTATCAATGACAAAAAGCTCTTTACTCATTTTTGCTTTAGCTCTGGCAACTTCTGTTCCTCTATCAGCTTCTTTTCTAGCTTCTAGATAGTTTTCCAAAGCTTGTAATTTCAGCATATGCAAATCATGAATTTTTCTTCTGTAAATAGAATAATTCATATATTCATCTTCCATACGCTGAATTCTAGCAGCATTCTGACGTTTAAGTTCTTGGCATTGTCTTAATGCTACATTGCTAGTTGATTCTGTTAAATAGGCTTCTATTCTGTTTATAAAATGATAATCAGATAATGACGCATTATCTGCAGCTAGTCTTGAATCAACAGAATCATTATTTGCCGGACTAGTTATTATTGTGGAAGATTTAGCATTTGTTTCAGGTTCTGCTGATTGGAATGCACCAGAAACAGCCGTTCCACAACTTGGACAGAAATTAGCTTCATTAGGCAAGTTAGTACCGCATTTTGTACAAAACGCTGCATAAGCTGGCAAAGTTGAAGCTAATATTAAAGCAGAAAGCAAAATATTAATTTTTCGCATAGGTACTTCCTTTCTGTTTTAAAGTTTTTGTACTATAATATTATCATATATTATCTGTACATAAAGTAAAGACTTCGTAAAAATAAGTAAAGTTCCAATTATTTTTAGATAAAAAAAACGGCTATAAGCCGTTTTTTTATCTGTTTTAATATTTAGTGTAAGGAAATATCCATTTCGTCTTCTTTATTTTCAATAATTTTCCAAATATTAGCATCGCTAGGAAGAGGTTCGTTAAATTTACTGAAAATAACAAAAGGTCCTTTTCCTTCTGTAGAACTCAAACAATAACCTGTAACTCTGACACCATTATGAGTCTTTTCAAAGTCACTACTAATACTTGGATCAACATATTCATCAAATTCAGAAGAAACAATGAAACTCCAGTTGTCATCCTGATCAAAGTATAAGCCAAAGTTTGAAAGCTCAACTCCGTCAAAATCTTCTTCACCACGTTTCAAATCAAGCACTAGCTTAATTTCATATTCAGGGTATTCACCATCTTTTTCAGGCAATGTAACCCACAAACGAGCTGAATTATCTATTCCAGGTTTGTTAAACACATATAGAACATCTTTAGAAGCTATACTAATGTTTTCTATGTAATTTAGAGGAATAGTCGTATCTATCGGGATTAAAGGTCTCTTATGTATTGGATAAAGAATTATTCTCATATAAATTCTATCTTTATTTTTATCAAATACATAAGCCTGTCTAAAGCTGTAATACTCAGCAGGAATACCTGCTATATTTGGAAAACCGTTTGTAATATAGTTTTCTATTGCTTTTTTTACTGTTGGAGCTAATTTTTTATCTAAGTTAGAGGCTCTAAGAAGATTTCTGATTCCATCATTGCTATTTCCCTGCAATAAAGCCAATCTTCCATGGGTTAAATAGTTCTGAGCAGTTGTTTCACCTTTTTTTAATTTATCTTCAAGCTTTTCGCTTATCATAGAAAGCATATATTCATCATCTTTTCCTAAAACATCTGAAGATAAATCAACAGCTTCAAAATAATACTTAATAGCTTCTGATTCCTTGCGTTGTGACCAATAACGCATTGCTAGTTCAAATGCATTGTCAGCAGTTTTTGATTTCTTATAAGCCTGTAAAGCTTGATTAATTTCAGCATCAGTAGCTTTAGGTCTAAATTTTCTTTCATAGTGAGGATAAGGTTTGGGTTCAGAATAACGTACTTCAAAATGTCCTGTTTCTGGACCCCAATGCCAATTTTCATAAATCTTATCAATTGGAGTTAAATGACCCCATTTCTTATATAAAGCCTGTTTATTTCTTTCGTTTTGTTCTTTATAGAAGACATTATTAATCTTTGCCATCCAATATTTGGCAGTAAGATTGTCTTTATCCATATCTAAAATCATTTTAAAAACATCACGGGCTTCCTCATAAAGACGGCGTAAATATAAATCTTCGCCCGCTTTCATAAGTCTATTAATACGAGTTGTTGTAGGAATACGCTTATAGGTTGCAAGATCAGAATAAGGTCTTGGGCTAGGGCCATAACCTACAAGTAAGAGACCTGTTATAATTAGACTGAAAATAAAAAGATATGACTTTTTCATGCTTTCCGTATCGACAGCCAATTATATTTTTTTAATTAAAAAATAAACTTTATTGAAAAATAGAAATAATTAGTTTTGTTCAGGAGATATTATTATAGAAAAATCTGAAATAATTAATTTATATCTGTTTAGATAAACTACAGCCAACAAAACTTGTTTCCAAGGCATTCCATCAACTCTCATCATTATATTTGCATCAAAACCGCTAGTAACACTTATTTGAGTGCCTGAAACAGAACTTAAAAATAAGCATAACATTGAAAGGTCTATATTTTTAAAATACCCACTATAGGTTGCTTCATTATTACCTGATGGCAAACCCATTTCTAAGACGGGAAGCTGCTTAAAGAAAGTCGATAATTCTCTTTCGTTTGCAATATAAAGACAATCTTTTACAAATCTCCAACCAAACTCAGAATTAAGACAAAAATTATCTAGAATTTCTTTAATAGTGTTACCTTTAACTTCTTTTTCAGGAACACTAACATCATTACTTATAATCAAAGACCATCTCTGCTTTTCTGTAATATGATAAGCAAAGGTTTTTAAATCCATAAAACGATTATTAACTTTTATGCTATCGTTGACAGAACGATAGAGTTCGCCAGCAATAAGATTTGCTGGCAAAATCATCAATATAGCTAAGCATATAATAATTCTTCTTAGCATAAAATTCCTTTACTTAAATTACATATCACCCAGTATTTCTTGAATACCAGAACTATTCATAAGATCATTCATTTTGGAATTATTCATTAGAAAGTCATAATCACCATTTTGAATAGCTTCCATTATTTCAGGATCATTTAAAATAGATTGCATTTCAGAGGATTCGCTTAGTTGCATAAGATTATTCATAAAGTCTTCATTCATCATCATACTCTGAACTCTAGCATTAGCATCCTTTTGCTGAGCAGAATAATTGTTTTGAGAATTATTATTTCCAGAATAATTATTGTTTCTTGAACCTCTTTCGTTCCCTTCAAGAATATCAATATTAGATTGCTTCTTAGGAGCAGTATTAGAAGTTATTTCTACAACATTATCTGAATTAACTTTAATCTCTCCCATAGTTTCTGTTCTAATAGTGTATACACCATCAGACATACCAACAACTTTACCGTAAATTGTGGTTCCATCATTAAGTGTTATGCGGTTATTTCCTGCTGCAAAACAGAAATGTGCAGATAATAAAGTAATTAGCAAGGCAGCAAAAAACTTTTTCATTTTAATCTCTCCTAAAAACACAATCTATTATTATTATACAGAAATATAATTCTTTTTGTGTATTTCTTTGTAAAATAATTATTAACAATTGTTAATATTAATAATTATATAAGGGGGAAAATAATACTTCTTACCATTCAAATATTATTTTAGCTGTTGAATACTATTGTAAAGATCAGCATATGCCTTTGTAATCTTAAATACTAATTCAGAGCATTTTTCTTTCCAGGGAGACATATCTGTTATTTCGGTTACAACAACACCTTTTTGCTTCAAGGTATTTATGGCCTTTTCTTCAACGCCTCTGATTGTAACTTTATTTACTCTCTGAATGTAATCTGATGCTCGAAGAACAACATTCTGCTGTTCAGGAGTCATCTGCTTCCAAACATTATCGCTTATAACTATTTCACTAACAGCTAATACATGAGCATCAAGAATAAGATATGGTGCACGACGATATAATTCATTGCTAAGATAGTTTAATATAGGTTGTTCACCACCATCTATAATTCCTCTTTCAATTGCAGTATTAAATTCAGTGAAAGGAACTTTAACACAAGTAGCATCAAAAACTTTAATTAAATCTTCAAAATAATTGCCATAGGCAGAACGTATCTTCAAACCAGCAAGATCTGAAAGACTATTAATTGGTTTTCTAGAGAAAAAGTGTCTATAACCTTCTTCTACAAAGCATAAGCCTCTAAATTTGCTATTATTAATGCTTATTTCATCTAAAAATTCTCTATATTTACCAGAAGCAATAAATTTCCAATAATGGTCACGGTTTTCAAAAACGTAAGGTGTAGATAACATAGCAGCTTTATTTGCTCCATAGTCTTGCAAATAAGAAACGCTAGTTCTAATAATATCAGGATTATTATTCTGATACATACTAGTAAGAACTTCATTATCATTTCCTAAAATTCCACCATACTTAATTTCAATTCTAATGGTTCCTAGTGAAAGTTCTTCAACTCTTTGCTTAAATAGTCTTGCTATATAACCAGAATATGAATTTGCAGGATTAACTTCTGCATAAGTTAACTTTAATATTTTGCTGTCAGCGGGTTCAGTTCCATCAAGACGACAAAAAGCAGTTGATGCTATAGAAACGAATATAGCTATAATAAATAAAGTTGTATTAAAAAACCTCTTGTTGAACCACATAATTCAGTGTACCCCTTCGAAAATTTTGCTATTATTTTAACACTGTAAAAATAACTATTCAAACAATAATTTAGTATAATAAAAGGTAAGTTTAAGAAAGAATTTGAAATAAATTTATAAAGTAGTATAATGCTTTATCTTTTATTTTTAAGGGGTTTTTAATGAGTTGGGGCACAAATCTATTAAGTGGTCTCTTTGGAGCACTATTTGGAGATGATGACATCTTCTCTGATGATACCAAAAATGCAGATGCACAATTCGGTGGAAGAAAGCCCGGCAGCAGTAATTCTGACGATAATAGTAAAGCCAAATCATTTCATTATGACCCTTTAGAAGATGATGATATTCCTGAAGGGCAATATACTACAGAAAAGAACAATCAAAGAACCAGTCAATCAAACAAGTATTCCCAAAATAAAGGCAAAAGCTATTCGACTAATAAAACAAGAAGCAATTATTATTCTGACTCTAGCTATAATACTCAGTCTGATAATTATTCGGGCGGTTACAAGTATTATGATGCTAGTGATGATTCCAATAGAATTTATTATTCAAACGATAATGCATCTAAAAGTTGGGATAATTTTTCAAAACAAACTATGCGCAGTGATAGAAGTGCTTCAGCAAGTCAAGGCTTTCGTAGACAACACGCTGCAAAAAGCAAACCGGGTTCTTTTACATACCCAACTCTTTCGAGCAAATCTTCAAATACAGTCAAGAATGATAGAGCTTCTTTTACTTTTGGCACACCACACTTTTCAACCTATGACCACGGTGTAAGAGGCATAGCATTTCCTTATACATTAAAAATTACCAATCCTTTCAATAGAAGAATAGTTGTTTCCGGAAAATTCTGCGACAATACTGGCTCTTGGATAAAGAGCTTAGTTCCTGAAATGGCTGACCGATACGGTGATTTGGTAATTAACGAAAGTGTTGTATGTATAGATAAAAAATATAACGTAGATTCTTATTTGTTCCTTCCCTATGGGGTTTTATCTTTAAAACATACCCAAAAGATTTATTTTAATATAGATGTTTTTGTTGATGGAGAAGGGCCACAACATTTGTTGCGTTATGTACACGGATTTGAATATTACATCTACGAAAATGACCCCCGTGAACCAGAAACCTTTACATCTAAATATTCAACTTCTTCTAAATATTCAACTTCTTCTAAATATTCAACAAAATCTAAAGAAACAGCTGATTCTACTCTATCAAATAATCAAATAGGCTTTGAAGAATTGATTGGCTTAGTTGCTCATGTTATAAAAGCTGACGGAGTTTGTGCTCCTGAAGAAATACGAGTTGTAATTGATTATTTTAAAAACTTTAAAAACATTGATAAAGATTCATTAAAAGAAAAATTAAAATATAAACTAGCTAATCCTTCTAAGATAGAAGATGATTGTGCTGTTTTAAAGAGATCATTTAACACTCAAACAAAACTAACTTTTATCTCTTTATTCCTAAAAATAGCTGTATCAGACATATTTATTCCTAACGATGAATTAGAATTGATAGAAAAAATAGCTAATTTAATAGGTATTTCAAAATCTAACTATGATCAAATAGTTGCAGAATTTTTACCTGCATCAGATAAAGTATGGCATTTATTTGGTTTAACATCAAAAGCAACAAAGGAACAGCTAAAGAAAGCTTATAGATTAAAATGCAAGGAATGGCACCCAGACAGATTTGCTAATGCTTCCAAAGAAGAATACAAAAAAGCAGAAGAAAAATTTAAAGAGCTACAAGATTTCTACAACTTCTTACTAAGAAAATTTTAAAAAATATAATTAAACACTGTCTGCTCAACATAGTGAGTGGTGAGGAAAGACCCCTTTCGGCACTACGTGAGGGTGTGCGAAAACTAGATTTTTAAGTTCTAATTAGATTATGCTTATTGTCTTCACATTTGTCATAATAAGTATAGCG
>CAMJNS010000115.1 GCA_946407375.1 uncultured bacterium | reverse complement strand
AAACAATCGCCGTTTGTTTAGAGCTCTTTATTAATGAAGATATATTTCTCATATAACTCTCCTAAAAATTCTTTCCATAATTATATACTTAACATTAATTAATAAAGTTTTAAATATTTTATAAAAAAATATTTTAAAAAAATTAAAAATTTTTTTGTCTAAACTATTGCGAAAAGTACATTTTTTAGTAAAATTAGAGTTAAGATATCAGTACATTTTTGCCGTACTATATCTTGTAAGTTTTTTATAAGTTTATAAGGAGTTTTATCATGAGAAAGAAAACGCTTAGAACAAGAATTATGTGCGCTCTTCTCTCGCTAGTTTTCCTAGCAAGCCTTTTCGAGGCTCCATTACTGCCATCTGTAGAAGCAGCTTCTTCTAACACTGCAACTATTCCGATAACAGTTGGCGGAAAGACATTTAATGTTACTCCAGGTCAATGGGTAACAGTAAATACTCCTGGTGGATCTACTAGTTATAATGTTCGTTTTGTAGACGGTAAACCTGTAGCTCTTGAAATGTCTCAGTATCAGCAGATAATTTTTGGTGAAGCTGCTACTTCTGGTTCAACTGCTGCTCAGACAGGTTCTACTGGTTCAACCAGTGGTAATTCTGGAACAGTTTCTACACCAAGTAATGGTGGCTCAACTAATTCTGGTGCATCTCAGACTTCTGGTTCTACTGCACAGACTAGCAAACCAACAAGTTCTAGCAAGCCAGCAAGTTCTAGCAAGCCAGCAAGTTCTGGTTCAACTAACTCTAGCGCAGCTCAGACTTCTACTCCAGCTTCAAGCAATGGCGGTCAAATGACTTGGAATGAATTCCAAAAAGCTAATGCTGGTAAAGGTATGAGTAACGCTGAAATGGGCCAAGCTTGGAAAGATTATAAAGCCGCTAATGGTACTGGTGCTGGTTCAACTAATTCTGGCGCAGCTCAGACCTCTACAAATACTGGTTCAACTAATACTACTCAAGCAGCTCAGACTTCTGGTGCTACAGCTCAGACTGGTAATACTCCAGCTCCACAAACTTCTGTAGCTGAAGGTGCTGCTACAACTGGTGCTACTGGACAAGGTGGAACTCAGGCTTCTTCTCCAAGTTCTTCTTCTAGTCAGACTTCTCAGAGTTCTCAGACTACTAAGACTTGGGATCCAACAAAACATCCAAGAGATCCACAAACTGGTAAGTTCATTTCTCACGAAGAAGCTATTGCTCGTGGTCTAATGGATCCTGCTGATGCAAATGTTTCTAACAGTTCTTCTTCTCAGAGTGCTCAGGCTTCAACTGCTGATGGTTCTACTGGTGTTGCTGAATCTGGTGCTTCTTCTCAGAGTGCTCAAGCTGCTCAAGCTACAGAAGGTGCTACTGTTGCTGAAGGCAAAACTAAACCTTCTATTGGTGATAAATTCAAAAATGGATATCAGACTGGTAAGAATTTGACTAACCAGGGTTTTCAGAATGTTAAAGATAGTTTGAAATCTGGTTTCAGCGTAAAGAATATTCTTGTAACTGCTGGTATCACTGTTGGTGTTGACCTTGCAACTCAGATTATGCGTGGTGAAAATCCAAGCCTCAAAACAGCTCTAAAGACTGTTTGTAGCGCAGAATTTGTTGGTGGTATTGCTGGTTCAACTCTTGGTTGTGCTGCTGGTTCATTCTTCACTCCATTCTTAAGCTGCATTCCAGTAGTTGGTGGTCTTCTTTCTGCTCTTGCTCCAACATTTGGTTCTGTTGTAGGTTCTTCAGTAGGTGCTTACGTTGCTGGTGACCTCAAGAACGGTAGATTCTCAATTAAAGAAGCTTTCAAGAGAGTTGACTGGGTTGGCGTAACTGGTCAGACTATAGGATCTGTTGTTGGTGGTGCTCTTGGTTCTTGCTTAGGTCCTGTAGGTGGTGTAATTGGTAGCTTTGCCGGTGGTATGTTAGGAAATTGGGCTGCTCATAAGATTGCTGGCTTGTTTGGCAAGGGTGATGCAAATCTTCCAACAATTTCTATGCCAACAGGTACTACAAGCAGCGGTGTTGGAACAGTTAGTTCAATTTCTCTTGGTGGTTCAGATGTTACTAGTGTAACAATTTCAGATGCAGTTGTTCCAGAAGTTGAAGAAGAACAACCCAGAGAAAGTGTAGAAGCTAGTGATGTTGATGCTGAAATCACTCAAGCTTACGAAGATTACACTGCATTGTATACTGAATACAGCCAGTTAATCCAGGCTGGTAAGACAAATGAAGCTATGGAAGTCGCTCAGAAGATGAACGAAGCCAAAGCTAAATATGATAATCTTCGCTACAAATAATAGAATAGTTAAAAGATAAAACTCTTAACAATTAAGTTCTAAGCATAAAAAAATACCCCAGAGTATTTTCTTTGGGGTATTTTTTTGTATAAGAAAACCACGCGATAGTCGCGTGGTTCTTTATAGCTTTAGCGATGAACAAAAAATAAAAACTCCTAACGTGTATAATAGAAATATTGACCTGCCAGTCATATATTTTTAACACGTTAGGAGGACAATTTAATGTCTAATTCAAATATCGATGTCAGAAGTTTAGCACATACAAAATGGAACTGCAAATACCATATCGTGTTTGCGCCTAAATATCGTAGAAAAGTCTTTTTTGAAGAAAAAAGAAATGAAATCAGGGAAATATTAAGGCAATTATGCCAGTGGAAAGGTGTTGAAATAATAGAATGAGAAATATGCCCTGATCATATACATATTCTTGTTAGTATCCCGCCCAAAATTAGCGTTTCGGGATTCATGGGTTATCTAAAAGGTAAAAGTAGTCTTATGATATTTCAAAAATATGGAAATATGAAATTTGCATACCGAAACCGTGAATTTTGGTGCAAGGGATACTATGTTGATACAGTAGGGAAAAATACTGCAGCAATAAAAGATTATATAGCCAATCAATTAAAAACAGATGTGAAGCTGATCAGCTCACTTTGTTTGATCCAAGAGACCCATTTATGGGTAGCAAGTAAAATACGCATGGCTGGCAGGCCAATCTAAAACGCACTTGTGCGTAGCTAGTAATATTAGGGCTATGCCCGAAAATGAAAAACCACCCGCTATGCGGGTGGATATTTATTTATTAGAAACGGATTATAGAATCACAAACTATAAACCTCTTTTTGGTCTCAGTCTTAAAAAAGGGGGGTATTTTATTTTTAATAATGTAACTAATTGATTAACATCTACGGCAATCGATTATTACTGATACAGAGTATATTTACGTCATCGCAACCCTTTGTTATACGTCATTACGAGCAGTCGAAGACTGCGTGGTAAAGCGTGGCAATTCAAAAAATACTTTGGCAATTACCTAGATTTTAGACAGGGTCCGTCTAGGACGCAACTTTATATAATTTCTCAAACTTCAAATAATTTGACACGCTTGGGCTATTTAAATATATTTTTATTTAATATCAATTAGTTTAGGTTATATTCATGAAACAATTCAGAACTTTTCTATATGTATTTTTTAGCTTATTTATAGCTTTCACACTGCTGATTGGCTGTGGCGGTGGTGGAGAAGGTAGCGATATACATATTAACCTTGATAATAACTCAAATTATGTTTCTTTATGTGGTGTTGTACAAGGTGGTTCATCAAATTCTATAAGAACAGCTTCTGAATTAAGATTTTCATTAGGTAACAACCTAGCTGATATAAGAGTTTTTTTAGAAGATAATAATTCAAAATATGGAATTACCGATAATGAAGGAAGATTTATGATAAACGGTGTTCCAGAAGGTTATCATTCTATTATTGCAGAGAAAAAAGAAGGAGGCGAAATAACCTTTCGCCAACGCTTATATAATGTAGACATAAAAGGCATTGCAAATTATTATGAATTGCCAGCCCCAATCAGCATTGTTCCTTCACCCTATTCTTTAAATCTGATTATAACAGATAACAATAATAAACCTATAAATAATGCGAAAATTACGCTTTGGGGTACAGAGCATACTACTGATAATAAAGGTTTTGCAACTTTAAACAATTTTCCAAGTCTTTCTGAAACAGAAGCAATTGTTTCTGCAAATGGCTATAAAATAACCAAAATTAATCTAAGTTTCGGAGAAACATTAAATTCTAATATTTATGTTAAATTAGCTAAAACTACTGAAAACAAATCTGCTCCGGCAGTTGCGATAAAATATGAAAACAATTCTCCAATAATAAAAGAAAACGATAAACTATTAGTATCTCCAAATAAGCAAATATCATTTACTGCTTTAGGGAATGATCCTGATGGTAATTTTAGTGATATTTCGTGGAAATGGTCAGCCAACAAAGGCGAGTTTTCGAGTCTTACTAATGCTAATACAGTTACTTACAATACACCAAGCATTTCTGGAGAAGTTACTGTTACTTTGGTCGGAAAAGACAAAGATGGTTTGGAAGGCAAAGCAGAATTAAAGCTTATAGTGACTGGTGGTAGCAATACAAATACAATTACTAATACTCAAACTACCACCAATACAAATACTTCTACTAATACAAGAACAAATACTAACACAAATACTGAAACAAAAACTCAAACAAATACTAATTCTCAAACAAATTCCGACACATCAACAAACACTAATTCGGAAACACAGACTGAAACGAATACTCAAACAGAGACCAATACGAATACTGAAACTGCTACTGGTTCTGATACAAGTTCATTAACCGACACTAATTCTGATACAGAAACACAAACTAACACTCAGACTCAAACTCAAACAAATACAGAAACAAACACTCAGACTAATACTCAAAGTGCTACAAATACTGGAACTAATACTCAGACTATTACAAATACCAGTTCAAATACTGATACTGGCACTCAAACCAATACAACTACTCAAACTAGCACAAGTTCAAATACAGAAACCAAAACAAGCACACAAACTAATACTAAGACAAATACTCAGACAAATACTCAAACACAGACCTGGACAAACACCCAAATTTTAACCAATACAGAAACTTCAACTGGATCATCAACAGGAACAACTAGTGGACCATATAATTATTCCTATCTTACTACAACTAATAGAATAATTAGTATATATGGCGGAACATCTAATAATCTAGTTTATTTAGGTGAATTGAATTCAAATAGCTATAAATCAGATTCTATATGGAATTCATATGGAACTTATGGTAGTAAGTTCAACTCTTATTCTATTTGGAATAAATATCGCAATTACGGCGGTCAATACAGTAATTATTCCCCTTTCAATAAATATACAAACACGCCCCCAATGCTGTTTGATTCAGATTATAACTTCTATGGTTATTTGACATCTAATAAATTCATATCGAATAGATCACATCTTTATATTGCAGACATTATTGTTAATCATATGGAAGAAGGCTATAACAATTTAAATGGAGTATATAACTTAGTTACACGATATATTGCGTATTCCTATTAATTATTTACTTAACTTTCCCACTTTGAATTAAGATTAAAAGCCTTATAAATACAAGAATTTAACGATAAAATTAACTATCTATAGAACACTACTTCAATAATCTAGGGCATCTTTGATGCCCTGTGTATGAACTCTCTTATAATTCTCGTCCATAAGGACGAAATTGTAAGCCCTAGTACATTGAAATATCATTGGACGTTATGAAGTAGTGCTACTTACACTGATTGTGTTGATGTAATCAGTCCCCTTTTTCTTTTACATGATATTTTAAGAAAACTCTAGGAGAAGTATCTAGATATTAATCTCCACTTGATTTATATTTACCATTGTGGGTTCGCTTATAGGTCGTTTCCCAAAGTGGCCAAGAAGGGTCATATTGTTGACTTGTAAGTTTCAAGATTAGCGTTTCTTCGTCTTTATTATAGATACAAGTATCATCACTAGAAGTACCTTCATTGAAATAATACACCCCATCTTTTTCATACCATGTACCTGAACAAACATCTACTTCATAATCACTAGTAATATAATGAGGAGCAGGACTTTCATAATATTCGTGACCGTATTCATTATTGGTATAAGTACCATCTGCTTTAATAATTAGATGATCAACCATGCCAGAATTATTTGAATAAACAGGGACATCAAACTCATAATTAGCATACCAAGTTCCAGTTATATCAACTTTATTAGTCGTTGTTTGTGTAGTCGTCTTAGTTAATTTAACAAAAATCATGGAGTTTTGATTTTCTCCAAAGCTGAGCTTTATTTTTGTTGATTTATAACCGTTTGCAGAAATGATTGCTTCTTCATCAGTCAATTCTGGAAAATCGCTTAAAGTAACCAATCCCTTAGCGTCAGAATTATAGTCTCTTCCCCAGAATGAAACTTTGGCATTATTAATTGTCTGATTATTAGTATTAGTTATAGTTAAAGTTAATGAGTAAGGAGAAGGTAATATTGAAATAGGTTCTGGTAGTTCAAAATAATTATTAATTCCTTTTATGTAAATATTGTATAAACGTTGTCTATAGATAATCTTGTCTTCTTCTTGTCTTTCAGCTATTAAAGATTGATAACCTTCAGGAACATTTTCAATTACAAATTTGCCTGATTCGTCAGTGATTCCTTGTATAGTTTTGTTATTTTCTAAAAATACAGTTATCCCAGAAAGATTACCACCAAGTGAATACCTTAATTCAGAGGCTGTTTCATTGTGATTTAGAGAACCCTCATTTATATAACCGCATAAGGTAACATTTCCTTGTGTGGAAATATGCATATTTAAATTAGTGCCCGAATCTCCTCCTCCGCATCCAATCAGTGAAAGGAAAGAAAAAACCAAACAAATCCAAATGAATGTATTCAGACGTTTCATAGCATGCCCCTCTGTAAATAAAACTCTGAATTAATCTTACAAAGGATATAAAACGATGTCAATTTATTTAAATTATTGCAGATCATACGCAAACTTTTTCTTTTGTTGATGAACAAAGGCCTATTATGATTAATCCTTGGTCATCAACGACGATTAAGTGTGTAAAGAATAGTCATGGTGGACGAATAGAATATATATTATCTGAGAGATTTGAAAATACAATTAATTGTGATTGTATAGCAGGCCTTCATGGTCGTAACAGCATACTTTGAAAACTCGACCCTCTCTGAAACCTATTAGTCTAGATTTAGTAGTTGATTTTACCCTAAAAACCATTGCTTCATTTTGGTTAGAATTCTTTAATATATCTTGCAAATTTGAATTTTTCAAACTTGTAAGAGGAATCATTTCATAGCCATTAGTTTTTCTTGATAGTTTCTTTATTTCTTCCCATGTAAGCTGTGAAAGAGTGTTTATTTTCTCTGCAAGTTCTTTTGATTTAATTGCTTCAAATTTTACTAGGTTCAGTTTTGAATCATTAGTATATTTAGTTGCTATTATTTCAAAACAAAAAGTGGGAGTCTGTTTATCATCAGAATTAAATCTTGTAACTGGCTGGACAATTCTAGGGGAGAATTTAACACTCTTCATCTACGAAACTAACTTTTCTATCAAAATAATCTCTTATATCTTCAAATGGGATAATCTGCTTACTTCCTTCTTTATAGTTAACTTTCCAAGGATCTTCATTATGAGTCATTTCACGTAGACGCCATGCAGAAAATTGAGAATAATTTAGATATGTCATGTCTAAAGCTTCATTTTCTTTTTCAGTTAGATTAAGCGCGTCATAATCTTTTTCTGGTTTTATAAATTCGCCCCGGTCTTTATATGCAAGATAAACTTCTCTAATTACAGGTCCATGCTGCCAGGCTTCAACATTTTCATTGAAAAGCCTTGCACCTTTATTTAATTTGGAATAAATACCTAAGGCATAATAACACAGCTTTTGCAATTTCATATTTGATATAGGGTCATATTCTGCTTCTTTTGAAGAGCGAATAATCATATATTCTGCAACATCTAATGCACTAGCCATGTTGTTTCTCTCCTGTGTATATTAAAACTATCATTTTCTAATTAATACAAAATGGGAAAAATTAGATACGCTCATCTCTAGTCTCTAATAATTTAAAGAAAATGTTCTTTAAAATTAAACAGAGCTAATCGTCTTTCCTTTATCTTGAGTAATTCTTTTTTTAATATAGCAAAGGGGGTATTTATTGTCAACTTAGCACGATTTGTGCAAACAGGGTAAACGCAAACTTATTTTATTTATCATTGGTATAAAATATCTGATTTTTGTATCGTCCTTCCGGACATATAAAGCAACCGAAAGGAGGCTGTGAGAAAACTAGCTTTTTAAGTTCTAATTAGATTATGCTAATAATAGTCTACACATTTGTCATAAAGTTTTGAGTTAAGAGGCAAGGGTTAAGAGATAAGAGAATTGTATTAGATTATTGTTATAGAATGTGTTTTTGTTGTAGTTGGTAGTTATAGTAATTATTGTATTATTGAAGGTTTGAAAGTGTAAAGTTTGTTTATAAATTTTCGTTATTTTATAAACACTCTAATAACAATAAAAACAACAAAAACCAACTACAATAACTACTTTAATTATAGCGTATGGGCTTTAGC
>CAMJNS010000114.1 GCA_946407375.1 uncultured bacterium | reverse complement strand
AAAAGGGGAGTTAAGAAAGACCCCCTTTCTTAAAGGGGGATTAAGGGGGATTTTCGAGAGGTTAATTAAGCAGTACAAAGCTGAGTCCGAAGACGGTGGTTATTAAAAACCTCTCTGTCTCGCTTACGCTCAACATCTCCAGCAGCGGTAGCCACATCCTGTTACCGCTTGCACGCCGCCATCCTTGGCGGCAGCCTTAACAAGGGGAGTAAACAGCCTCTTACCTCTGTTCTCTAAAAGAGGCTTTAGCCTCAAAGTTTCAAAATAGTCAGAAAATTGCCCTATTGAAAACAGATTGCCATATTTTATTAATTCAATTACAGATGATAAAATTTATGTTAGCAACCAGGACTTGAAACATTCGATGTCATTTAGAAACGACGATCAAGTTTATGCTGTAAATGCTATTGATGAACTTATTAAAAATGCTCTGCCTTTAAAAAATGAAAATGCCAAAAATGACGAAATTAAAACTACAAAAAAAGTTAAAATTTATTATTGCCCTATTAATATACATAAAAAGCAGTATTCTGCACGATTAACCGTAAAAGAGTATTATAAAGGCAGTTATCAACTAGATGAATTACATTTATATAACTATCAATTAAGAGAAACGGCGGCTAATGCCCAACGCCCTTCAACTAATAATAGTATCCCAGCGCATCCATTAACCGCCGCTGTTTTTAGTATAGCAGATTTGCTCCATGATACGCAATTCGAAGACAGGGAATATTTAAATAATATTACCCAAAAGCTAGACTCCAACGGCGAACCACTAGCTGTTTTCTAATGGTCAGAAAACTGCCCTATTGAAAACATCATCAAATTTATTCACTAAATATAAAAGGTGAAGGTCGTGACCGAAACATGCAAGGCTTACAAAGTAAGGCTACCACGAATTATACGGATTTAAAACCTTCACCTAATTCAAGTATAACAAAAAATGAAGATAATCGCAATAATAAGGATATTAGGTATTCTCTCCGCAATGTAGACGGATCAAGTTTTCCAATAGTCAGAAAATTGCCCTATTGAAAACAAAAACAGACCTTTTGCATAGTATTTTGAAATATAGTAGAATAAAAAAAAGCAGTATAACGAGGCGGAAAATGGGAAAAGAACAATATTTAACTTCATCTTTATATACATTTGAAAATATGCGTGAAGGGAATTACCTTTACGTAGATAAAACCAAATATTTGTGGAAGATGATAAATCAGCCTATGTCTATGTTTTTCTTTTCTCGTCCTCGCAGATTTGGTAAGTCTCTTACACTTTCAACATTGAAAGCTATTTTCCAAGGGAAAAAAGAACTTTTTAAAAACTTATATATATGGAACCAACAATATGACTGGAAAAGTTACCCTGTTATACATATTGATATGGGAAGTGTTTATGCTGAAACTACCGATAGGCTTGAAGAAAATCTCTTAAGCTTAATAGAAGATAACGCTAGAAAGTATAATATTAATCTAGATAAAAAATACCCTAATGAAGCTTTTATAGAATTAATAACAAATTTGTATCAGCGTGACGGCAAAGTTGTTATTCTAATAGATGAATACGACAAGCCTATATTGAACAATATTGAAAATGATAATCTGGCTGATTTACAAAAGGTCATGAAGGGCTTTTATTCAGTGCTGAAAACTTGTGAGCCTTATGAACGTTTTGTTTTCATTACAGGTGTGGGCAAATTCTTAAAAGTAAGTATTTTCTCTGATTTGAATAATCTTACAGACATAAGTATGAGTGATGACTATGCCACAATGTGTGGCTATACAGAAAAAGAGCTCAAAGAAAATTTTAAAGACCGCCTTATTCCATTAGCCGAATCAAAAAAATTAGAATATGAAGTTTTTCTTGATAAGATAAAAAATTGGTATGATGGCTACAGGTTTTCAGATAACAGTGAAAACGTCTATAACCCTGTTTCTTTTACTAAATTTTTGGAAAACAATGGAAAGTTTTATAACTACTGGTTTGAAACAGGCAGTCCAAGCATAATTGTTAAACTAATTAACAAATCTAATTTAGATATAAAACAATATTTAGAAGTTTATCAGGAAGCTGATATTTTCACGGCTTTTATGCCTACAAAGATTTC
The DNA here is from genome assembly GCA_946407375.1 of uncultured bacterium. Taxonomy (GTDB): domain Bacteria; phylum Muiribacteriota; class Ozemobacteria; order Ozemobacterales; family Ozemobacteraceae; genus RUG334. Next base: position 6,469 of record CAMJNS010000114.1, on the reverse strand, counting down.
TCTTCCGGCAATGATGTATCAGACTGGCTATCTCACTATAAAAGATGCAAAACCAGCAGGAGATTATTTCTTATATAAACTTGGTTTCCCAAATTTTGAAGTAGAACAGTCTTTCTATAGAAGACTTGCTGCAAGCATAAACACAGATGATTTAATTGGTAATTCCCTTTTTATAAGGATGTATGAAGCTTTAGAGTCTAACGATATAGATAAGATGATGTCTGTAGTAGACACATTCTTAGCAGGTATTCCTTACAATAATCAAGTAGAAAGGGAAAAATACTACCAGAGTGTCTTCTATATCATTTTTAAGTTGATTGGCACTACTATAGACACAGAAATATGTACTGATAATGGCAGAATAGACGTAAAGATAGAAAATGGCGACAAAATCTATATTATTGAGTTCAAGTTGAATAAATCTACTAGAGTTGCTATGAAACAGATTTTTAAAAACGAATATTATAAACCTTATGAACATTCAGATAAGAAGATAACCATCGTTGGTGCTAACTATAACACCGAAACCCACAAGATGTATTGGAAGAAACAAGAACTGTTTTAGGGGTTAGGGAGTAGGGAATAGAGAATTGAGAATTGAGAACATAGAGCGATACAAAAAAACTAAATCATCTTTGAAAAACAAATTATTTTGGGTAGCATAAAATGCTTTTTATAAGCAGAATTACATCTGTTTCTGTTTTATTTATAAATAATTGGAAAAGATAAATATGATTAGATTAAAGGTTAAGAAAAAGGATAACTCTATAGCATCTATATAATTACACTTTGTTTCATTAATAATTATATGTGAAATTAAATGGAATAGAGGAAAGGTAAATAGTAGTATTAATATAGCTATTGTTGTTATTAATCGGATTATTTCCTTTTTATGTAATTTTTCGTTTTCAGCATTTTTTTCAGCAATTATTATCTTTTCCTGATTTTTATAATCTTGCATGGTCATTTCAGGTTTTATTTTAATCCCTATCAAATCTCCATGAGTTTCACAATATATTATCCCATCTTCAGTTAAATTACCAAAAGACTTATAAATACAAGAGCTATTCCTTTTGTCAAAAATGCTATTTATATAATGTCCTTGTAATAATAAATTTTGATCAAGATTCTGCATCATAGTTGCTTTATCCATATTATAATTTTCAACGGCCCCAGTTAATACTCTTATGTCAGAGGCACAACCTTTTTGCGTTCTACCACGGATATTTGTTTTCTTAAAGTTTGGGGTAACCATTGCCAGAAGAATTAAAAAGATAATGAAAATAATAATAGATTCAAAAATAACTAAATATGGTTTTTTCGCAAATTTACTATCTTTGTTGTAAAGTACCATTTTTATATATAATCTAGTTTTTATACTATGCTTGTTACTTTTACTTCATAATAACACAAAACTTATTTTCTATTACTAGCATTGCAAGTCATATATTTCAGTTATTTAATAGCTGAGACTATAATTTATTATAGAGTTTCCAATGGTTAGAAAATTGCCCTATTGAAAACTTGCAAGATTAGGAATGGTATCTTCATCTAATAATCTCTTTGGAGTAATAATATCGTCTGGTATTATTGTCATAGCAGTATACCTATTAGTTAAAGAGGCAATATCATTATCCGTAAAAGCTAAATCTGGAACAGAAGAAGCATTCATTTCTTTTAAAACAAAGTAAGCCGCAGGATCATTTGGGTTTTTAAGATTAATCATTGAGGCTTCTATTCTTGTTCTTGCAGCAATTTGTTTTTTGCAGACAATTACTTTCTTTTTTGCTTCAATCACAGGAACTTGAGATACATTTATGTTGTTTGTCGGCACTTGCTTTTCTTGGATTTTGTTCCATAGTATCACCGACACAACCAATGAAACTAGTAGTGCAACTAACATTGCTTTTATATGCACGAGAAAACTTCCTCCTATAGGAGACATTGTTAGCGAATTGTAACATAGGGAAATTTCTATGGCAACTTTTAATTACAATTATGTACAAAAAATCTTTAACAAATCACCATGTATAACAGAAATAGCAAGCAATTAATACGGCTATAAAAATATCTAACCCCAAATTATATTTCATTTTATTTTTAGGTTTTCTAATGGTCGGAAAATTGCCGTGTTGAAAATGGAACAGTAGAGAAAGATGTTTACATAGAGCTGGCTAAATTAAATAAACCTAAGAGTTAGTAAAAGTGGATAAAGAAGGAGGTTTGCATTTGTTTGAAATTCTGCTATACTTAGTATAGGAGCGTGCAGGTGTTGGAGCACCCACACGCTGAAATACTACTTAGTTAAGCTCTGTTGTTATGAGCAACATTGCTATAACCAAGAGTATAATTAGAATTTCTCTCAACGCTATACCTCCTTCCTGATCCACAAAGGACTGTATAGCAGACGGAAGAGTCTTGTAACTTGCTATACCTGAGTTATCAAGGCTCTTTTGTCGTTTTAGCTATTTTATTTTTAAAGAACTAACGTTTTTATAATTCTCATAAAGTAATCAACTGAAAAACTAAAATTGGACAAAATTCTATGTAAAGAAATGTAAAGATAGAAATGATTCTTTTAAAAGCGGACAGTTGCTTGCTCAACCAACATTCTTGGGGGGAACTTCGCTTGGCTCTAGTTTTCCAATGGCCAGAAATTTGCCCTATTGAAAATCATATGCGACTGGAAGTCGCTATAACCCTAAGCCATCTAAGATTGCATGGCAGTTCATATAGTTAGTCTAAAAGTCAAAAATAGCAAAAAACGATGAGTAGGATAATGTTTCTTTAATTGCAATGACCAAAATCCTCAACTCTCAAATCTCAATTCTCAACTCTCAGTTTTCAATCCTCATCTCTAATCTCTCTTTTGCTCTATTGCTCTCTGCTCTCCGCTCTATTGCTCTAAAAAATACTGGATTGCCACGCCTTCGGCTCGCAATGACGGGTCTACCACAGACTTACGCAGTAGCACAAACTAAAACAATTCCCTTCTCTCTCATCTCTCAATTCCCTTCTCCCTTCTCCCTATACCCTATACCCTTTTCTTAATCAGTATCTCTACAAGGGTATTGGTCATATCAGCGACATCGATGGGTTTGGCGATGTGGCCGTTCATTCCTGAATCTTTTGCTTTTTGTATATCTTCAGGAAGAACATTTGCTGTCATTGCAATTATAGGAATATTGGCAAGTTCTTTGTTTTCGAGTGCACGAATAGCAATAGATGCATCATAGCCGTTCATAACAGGCATCTGAATATCCATAAGCACAGCAGAATACTCTCCTGGCTTTGAGTTCGTAATCATATCAACTGCAATTTTCCCATTTTCAGCACAATCAACAGTGAACCCCATTTGTCCAAGAAGCATCTTTGCAATTTCCCTATTAATAACAATATCTTCGACCAGCAAAAGCTTCATCTTGCTGAAATCAACTTTATTGTCTTTAACTTCTTGAGTTTGTGGTTCTTCAGCTTTTTGTTCAATAATTGTCAGAGGAAGATTAATAACAAATTCGGTGCCTAGCCCCTTCTTAGTATTAATAGAAATACTGCCTTTCATCAAATCAACAATTCTTTTAGTAATAGCAAGGCCAAGGCCTGTGCCCTGTAAGCCGCTATCAGTGCTAGTTTTTTCACGTTCGAAAGCATTATAAAGTTTTGGAAGGAATTCATCGTCTATTCCCACGCCATTATCTTTAATTCTGATTTCGTAATTTCCAACATTTTCTTCTTTTGATAACTGGGAAAGCAAAACAGAGACACTGCCTTTTTCAGAAGTGAACTTCCAGGCGTTGCTTATTATATTCAAAAGAATTCTGTTTAAACAGTTTTTGTCACACAAAACAATTGGATCAGAAAGGTTTTCGACCGCAACAGAATAATTAATCTGTTTTTCCTGCATCTGACCTGCAAACATTTCTTTAACTTCTTCAATAATCAAATTAAGGTCAGTTTCTGAGAGAACCAGTTCTTTACGATTGCTTTCAATTCGGCTCATTTCAAGCACGTCATTTAAAACAGCCAGCATATGACGGCTCGAAATTTCTATTTTGGTTAAGTATTCTTTCAATTCTGGCGGTATATTTTTTTCTTTTTTAGCCAGTGTTGTATAGCCCACAATAGCATTCATCGGCGTTCTTATATCGTGACTCATATTGAAAAGGAAAGCACTTTTCATTTTATTGCTACGTTCGGTCTGCTCTTTCTCGCTTTTAATCTGATCTTCCCTTTTCCTGACTATAGTATAAATGTTAAACATCAGAACCAGAACTAAAATCACAACGCCAAGCTGGACCATTCCATAAAAAGAAATAGTATTATTGAGCTTAGCGATTTGCGAACTTAGGTATAAATCTGTTTGCGTAGCTTCTTGTCTTGATTCCTTATGGTCAGAATCCTTCATTATTTCGTAATAATATTTATGAATATTAGTAACAATGTCATTGGAAACAATCTTCGAAGACTGATTTATCCAGATTCCTGTAGTGAAAAGTATCAGAATGAGCAAAGAAATCCAGACAACATTTGCAACATTCAGTTGTTTTTGAGAATTCCTGGCATATATATGACGGAAGAAAAGAAGCCCTAATATACACCAGATGGTAATAATAAAATAGCTTTCCTTATCTAATGCAGCAATAGAGCGATTGGGAATAAGCAGGAACAGAGCAAACAAAACAGAAAAAACAATTCCAGCTATTCCGGTTATTTTTATTTTATGGTTATTGTCTTTCTTTGCAGCTACATAGGCAGAAGCGGAGGTATAAGAGTATGCCAGACCCGTTCCAAAGGTAGTAATATCTATAATCCAACCAATAGCGGTTCTTTGCAAAAATGGAATAATTGAAGAAACTGCCATTAGGAAAAGAACAGAATTATAAGGAATCTGTTTTGAGTTTAGCTTACAGAAAGTTTTAGGGAACATTCCATCTTTTGCCATTGCGTATAACAAGCGACTGCCAGCCACATAACAACCAATTAACCCACTTATGATACCGCAGCAGACTGTCACCCCAAGAACAGGTATACCCCAACTGCCCATAGCATATTCGATAGCATAGAGAGTTGGAAGGCCCATTTTCCCTTCTAATTTACCCAAATCAGAAATGTAAGAAAACCAGTTTTCATAACCTGGCGGCAGTATTGAAGCTGCTACGATTATAAGCATTACATAGGCAGCCGCACTCAATATCAAAGCTACAGCCATGATTGCCAAGGATTTCTTAGAAGAAAAAACAAATTCTTCCGATGAATGGGAAATAGACTCTAATCCGACAAAAGCCCAGGGAGTCATCATAGCAATAGTCAAAACCTGAATAAAAGCATTTCTATTTGGAACATAATATGGCATATAGCTGGCAATACCACCCTGGTGATGAGCCATTACCATTATAAAACAAATAAAAATGCCAAAAAACAGCCCAAAAGATGAAATAATCTGAATCTTTTCGGCTATTTTATTTCCACATATACAAACAAATCCGAAAACCAATACAAAAGCTACGGAAACTAAAGCCTCATTTAAATAAATGTAGTGATCGGCAATCTGATAATGAAAACCAGACTGTAAAATGTTTCCAAAAAGATGCTTACTTATTAGAGAAACTGCAGTAGCATTTGCCCATATAATGGCTGCATAGCACAGAATCAGAAACCAGGCACTGATAAAAGCATGGTCATGTCCAAACATCTCTTTCGTATACGTATAAGTTCCACCAGCATCTGGAAACTTGTTAATCATATAATCATAATTTATACATACGATTAACATACTGATGATTCCAACCAGGAAACCAATAATAGCCCCTAATGGTCCTGCACTTGGCAAGAATGTGGTGCCAGGCATAACGAAAGAACCCCAGCCAAGGCTACTACCAAAAGCCAAGGCAAAAGCACCCATCGCAGTGAGATATCTAGCAAGATTGTTGCTGTTATTGTTTTTTATATCTTTATTCGGTTCAATCATCTATTTGTCATTATGAACAGTCGTAAACTGCATGACTATTCTAAAAATTCTGTGATAAATACTGAGTTTTTGAATTAATTTAAATAGGGGTAATACTTTCCTATAATCTTTACATTTTACTACTAAACAAAATTTTATAAAAGTATTAAATTAGTTTCAATTACCAAGTGATTTTAGCTCAAAGCGAACGGAGACTTTTTAGCTCACCAATAGATAAAAACCTTGGTCATCATTTATGACCAAGGATATTAAGTATCGTCCTGTCGGACGAATTTTTAAGTTGGTTCTACCCCGTGGGTGTCTTCGACACCCAGGGTTAATGAAGTTGTGTCCTATCGGACACGTCAATTCTAAAAAAGTGAGCGATGGCTCACTAATTCAATAACCATCGGTTTTCGGACTTAACTTTCTTCTGCTTAATCAACATCTCAAAAATCCCCCTGTCAGGCAAAGCCTGACATCCCCCTTTAAAAAAGAGGGTATTATATTTACTCCCCTTTA
>CAMJNS010000113.1 GCA_946407375.1 uncultured bacterium | reverse complement strand
AGTATATAAACGTCATCGCGAGGTTCTGAAAGAACCGTGGCGATCCAGTAAAAATACTGTGCAATAAATCTAGTTTTCGGACAAGCTCCATAAAGGACGCTACTTCTAAACTAAAGATTACAAGTAATAAAATTTGCATTTGCCCTGATCAAAATAGAGAATTATCAATTTTAACATTTTGGTGTTTGCTCTACTATAAAAAGATATGATAAACTTTTTAAAATGATTATGCATAGAGAAATGGAGATGTGTAAAATATGAAAAGAAGAGATTTTTTAAAGAGTTTGCTAACTGTAGCTGCTTTGAGTCCTTTGTCTAACGTATATGCAAAAGAAGGAGCCGATGGCAACAAGATTTCAGAAATAGCTGAAGGTATCCAGATTACCAGAAGACAATACAAAAACACTTCTCAAATGCTTCCTCTTCTTGGTTTCGGCTTAATGAGACTCCCTAGAATTTCACCAGATAAACCCGAAATAGATTATACCATCGGGAAACAAATGGTTGACAGAGCCATGAAAGCTGGTTTAAACTATTTTGACACAGCTTATTTTTATCATAATGGATTAAGCGAAAAATTTGTAGGCGATGTTATTTCCGCCAATTATCCGCGTGAAAGCTTTTATTTAGCTTCAAAAATGCCACCTACAGCAAAAACAGAAGAAGATCTCCCTAGAATTTTTAATGAACAGCTTTCAAAATGTAAAACAGAATATTTTGACTTTTACCTCATGCATAATATGAATGATGAGTCATGGGCTAATGCTAAGAATGTTCATATGTATGAATTCTTGCTAAAAATGAAGCAAGAAGGAAAAATCAGACGTTTGGGCTTCTCTTTCCATTCAACTCCACAACTGTTACAAGAAATTGTAGATGCTCATCCAAATGGTTATGATTTTGCTCAAATTCAGTTGAATTATTTTGACTGGGAAATGTATAAATCAAAAGAACAGTATGAAATACTGACTAAAGCAGGTATTCCTGTCGTAGTAATGGAACCTTTGCGAGGCGGGAATCTAGCCTCTCTTAACCCCGAAGCTTCTAAAATTTTAAAAGATGCAAAGCCTGATTCAACAAATGCAGAATGGGCATTCAGATTCGTCGGTTCTCTACCCAATGTACTTGTCATCTTATCTGGAATGACACTTCCTGAACATCTTGAAAACAATATTTCTACATTCGCTCCATTCAGCCCATTATCTGATAAAGAAAGAACTGTTCTAGACCAGGCTTTGATTGCTTACAGAAAAAGTATGGCTATACCTTGTACAGCCTGTCAGTATTGTTTGCCTTGTCCTTTCGGTGTTCAGATTCCTAACTTATTTGCCAATTATAATCAATACAAAATAAGTGGAAACAAATGGGCTTTATCTCTAACTTATAAGCAAATGGGAAAAGCAAATGCAAGTTCTTGTGTGGCTTGCGGTCTGTGCAAAACTAAATGCCCACAACATCTTGATATCCCAGAATTATTAAAGGAAGTTGCCAAAGCTGCTAGCTAAATCAACTTTAAGTTACAACATAATACCCCAGTGATTTGAAGAAACCCTGGGGTATTTTTATTATATTTTTGTAAGATAAAATGAACTATAGTATTATAATAAATTTTAAAAGTTTAATAATGGAGAAAGTCTAATGAATAAATATTTAGATATAACAATCATTGTTCTTTTTGCTATTTTTTTTCTCACAAATAATGTTTTCGCTGAGCCTGAAACAAAAAACATTTGGCAAAACAAATTATCAGAATATTCCTCAAATAATGATGTACATAGTTTAATATTTGTAAAATGTATAAAAAATACTTCTGAAGCTAATATAGAGTTATATAAAAAATCTGAAAACAATAATTTTGAACTATTATTAAAAGCCCAAGGTTTTATTGGTAAAAATGGTCTTGGTAAAGAAAAAGAAGGCGACCTTAAATCACCTATTGGTGATTTTGGAATAATACAAGCTTTTGGCATAAAACCTAATCCAGATACAAAATTAGAATATTTAGCAATAAACGAAAACCATTACTGTTGTGATGAAAACTGTCAATATTACAACAAAATTATTGATGTAAAACAGGTAAATCACAAATGCAAAGGAGAACATATAATCAAATATATTCCTCAATACAATTATGCTTTTTTCATTGATTACAATAAAGAAGGAGTTTACCCAAAAGGTTCTGCTATTTTTATGCATTGCAAAGGTAAAAAGCCATATACAGCAGGTTGTGTTGCTGTTGATGAAGAAATTATGGCTAACATTTTAAAAGAAATAGACTCGTACACAAGAGTTTGTATTTATAACGAATAATATTTATAAAAAACAAATCCCGAAAAAAATTGGATTTGTTCTAAATAAATATTGTTATACTATTGCTTAATCTTTAATTTTTCCGTATAATTATTTTAGTTTTTTTCATAATATCAAATGGGAGGTTAATCATTTGAACAAATACACAACCTTTTTGGCTGCTCTCGCAATAATGGGTTCTAGCGCTACTTATGCTGATGGAATCAGTATGAAGGCATCTCGTGGTTTTTCATCAGACTTCGAAGTAAAATGTTCTGGCGTATCTTTAGGTTCTACTGAAGTTCTTGGCTCTAAAGCTGTTACTGTAAGAGCAAAAGATGCATCTCTTTCTTACTTGAAAGAAGCTCCTGAACTTCCACAATATACTGCTATGGTAATGATTAACCCAGGTGAAAAACCTGTATTTACAGCAAAAAGCCTTGAAAGCGAAATTATAGAACTTGATGCTCCTGTAGTTCCAAGTAAAGGTAACTTCAAAAGAACTATAGACCCAGCTTCAGTTCCATATAAATATGGAAAAATCTATAATGAAGACAAATGGTATCCAGCCGACAAAGACCTTGTTCAAATTGGTAATCCATATATTTTCCGTGAAGTTCGTGGTGTTAATTTAATAGTTCATCCTGTTCAATACAATCCAGTTCAAAAGAAAATCAGAGTTCATAAAAGCTTACAGATTTCTTTAAATTCTGAAGCCAAACGCTCAGCTAATACTATTAAAAACACCAAACCAATAAGCAAAGCCTTTGAACCAATTTATCAGAAAACTTTTATAAACTTCTCTGAAGCTTCAAGACGTTTGCCAAGACTCAACGAAGTAGGTAATTTGCTTATCATCACTGCAGATGAATATGCAGATGCAATGAAACCTTTTATTGATTGGAAAAAGAAATGTGGTCTTACTGTAAAAATGGTTCCTATGAGCAAGATAGGAACAACAAATACAGATGTTAAAGCATTCATCCAAAAGGAATATAACAAAGGTGGACTTACCAACATTATGTTAGTTGGTGATTCCGATAAAGTTCCTTCTAATAAGGGTGTAAATGAAGGTGCTGACTCTGATACCTGCTATGTAAAATTAGCTGGCGATGACCATGTTCCTGATGCAATTATAAGCAGACTGTCTGCTGAAGACGCTAAAGGTGTTGCTTATCAAGTAGCTAAGTTCTTGAATTACGAACAGTATCCAACAGAAGATACAAGTTGGTATACCAGACTCTTTGGTATAGGTTCTGCTGAAGGAAGTCCTGCAGATTACCAATATATTGATGAACTTAGAGAAGAACACATGACTAAAGGAACCTTTAAGTCCGCAGAAAAAGCTTACGATCCAGGTGCAACTCAACAAGATGTTTTAGATGCTGTTAACAAAGGTGTTAGCTTGATTAACTATCTTGGTCACGGCTCTGGTTCAAGTTGGGGAACAACTCGTTTCAGCAATTCTTATATGAGCAAGCTTGATAATGGTTGGAAAATGCCAATCCTCTTCGACGTAGCCTGCTTGAATGGTAGATTTGTTAATTTCACTGGTTTCGGTGAAAGCTGGATGCGTGCAGGTAGTCTTGAAAGACCCGCTGGTTTAGTTGCTTACGTAGGTGCAACAACAAGTATGGCTTGGGTTCCACCTATTCATGTTCAGGCTGAAATCAACAAAAACCTTATCGTAAACGATGTATATAAGACTGTTGGCGGTCTCTATATGAACGGTATTATGAAAGGTCTTGAACTTTATACTGCTGAACCAAAAGGTGATGGTGTTCAGATTCTTGAACAGTGGCATTTGTTTGGTGACTCAACATTGCAAGTTCGTTTCAAAGCTCCTGCAAAACTAAAAGCAGATGCTAAAGTTACTCGTGCAGAAGGCGATACTAAAACCGTTAAAATTAACGTTGTTGACAAAAAAGGTAAGCCTGTTAGCAATGCACGTGTTGCCCTTTATACTAAAGATATAAAGAATCTACGTGTTGGTTATACAAACAATAATGGACAAGCTGCAATAACTATGCCTTCAAAAGAAACTCATGGTTATATGACTGTTACAGGTGTTGATGTTACACCAATAATAGATCAGATGATTAAGTTCTAATAAAATATAAAAGAATTAAAGAAGTCGGTTCTATATAAGAGCCGACTTCTTTTTTTGTCAAAAGTTCAAAAACTTTTTAATATAACTTATAGTATATTTGGTTAGTATAATTAGGTTAACTTGATTTTATAAAAATGGAGATTTGAAATATGTTAAAAAAAGCCTCATTAGCAATACTTGGATTATGTTTGGCTTTACCAACAGTTTATGCAGACTCCCCTTTTGAAGGAACTACAATAACAACAGAAGAAAGCACTTCTGACAAGCAGCTACAGACCTCAAAAACCGATATTTCTAATAAAGAAGACAAAGAAAATGATTTAGCTAGCTATACTTTCCCTATAACAGGAACAATTACTTATGGGAAACTTAGACTTAGAGAATGGCCTTGGGGTAAAGTTTCAAAGAAATATGATACTAACACTAAAATAACAGTATTAGGTGTATCGGGAGAATTCTATGAAGTCATAGCTCTTGGCGAAAGAGGATATATGCATAGAAATTATATTTCTATTCCAGGTTATCCTGCTTCAGGAGTAAAACCAGAATATCCAGGAGATACTGAAAATGGTGGTTATATACCCAAGGAAGGTGAAAATCAAGAAACAGACAAAGTAGCTTCTGACGATAGCAATAAAGACTCTAAAGAGCAAGTTGTTTCATCAAAAAATGGTATCTCTGCTTCCGATTTTAAGCAGCAGATGTCTTCAATGAAAACTCCAACAAAAGATGAAATAATAAAACTAGCTTCAACTATAGGTATTTCAGCTGATTATGTTAAAATTTTAGTTGGTACAACCCAAAGAGAAGGTTACTTTAAAGACACCTATTTGCATTATGGCTGGGCAAGTGCAATGATTAACAATAAAGTAACTATCAAACAAATGCAGGGTTGGGACCCATCTAGAAAAGGTGATGCAAATTATTATTCCCAGAAAAATATTGATAAGGGCTACAATGAAGCAAGTTCAGATGTTCTTAAAGCAGTTTATCTTGCATTAAAGTATAGAAATACCAAAATATGTGAATGCAATGGTATGTATAAACCTTTTGGAAAATATAATGTACCCTCTTCTTACAACCAATTATATAAATCTGATAAATATAAATGTTGTATATATGAAAAAAAATAAATATTTGTACATAAAATTGTAAACTTTTATTAATAAATAAGGTATAATAGAAAAAGACTTCAAGGAGATATAACCATGAGAAAATGTGCTTTTTTATATGTAGCTGCATTTTTAATAGCTACCGCTGGTCTTACCGCAGTGTATGCTGAAGAAGAAACTCCATTTGGTGGAACAGCTATAACCGAAGAAAAGTCTTCTAGCGATAAAAACTTAGAAACTGGTGATGTTAATACAAAATCAGTAGAAAAGGTTGAAGAAGAAAAAAAAGATGGTGATTTTCCACAATCAGGAACCGTCCAAGGTGATAATCTTAGACTAAGACAATGGCCTTGGGGTCCAGTTATGGGCAAATATAGTACTGGTGACAAAATCACTGTTACAGGTGTTGATGGTGAATTCTATGAAGTAACAGTAAACGGTGTAAAGGGTTACATGCATAAGAACTATGTTTCTATTCCTGGAACCCCAGCAACTGGCGTTGCTCCATATTATCCAGGCGACACTAGAAGTGGTGGTTATCTATCAAAAGAAGAAGGCACTCAAAAATCAAAAGATGGTGCTGAAGGAAAAGTTCCAGCATCTACTGATACAGGCGATTTAGCTAACTATCCTGGTGGTAAACTTCCTCCAGATAAATTTATTGCTTTATTTGGACCTGTTGCTCAGGCTAGTATGAAAGAAACAGGTGTTCCTGCTTCAGTTACACTTGCACAGGCAATTCTTGAAACTGGTTGGGGTGGAAGCTCTATTGGTGATGCTAAGAATCTATTTGGTATAAAAGGTACTGGTCCTGCTGGTACAACCGTTGTTCATACTCAAGAATGTTATGACGGTAAAACTTACGTTACCATTAAAGACGGTTTCAGAAAATATCATAGTTGGCAAGAATCAATTGACGACCATGCTAAATTAGTTTCTAACGGTCGTTATAAGAGTGCTTGGGATAATTATCAGAGCACAAAAGATGCTGATGCATTTGCTCGTGGTATACATCAAGCTGGTTATGCTACAAGCCCAACATATGCTGACAATCTTATATCTTTAATGAAACAATATAACCTTTATCAATGGGATAAATAATCTTAAGGGGATATGGTCCGATGAGAAAACTTTCTGTATTACTTAGTGCTTTCGTAATTGCATTATCTACATCAATTTACGCTGAAGAACCAGTGCAAAATAAAATAGTTACTTTTGAAAAGCCTCTAGTTATAAAAAATGAGACATATAAAGTCATTAGAACTATAGAAAACGATAATTTAAGCATTAAAGTTGTTGATAAAAATGCTAAAGAAGTTTGGAATTCTATAGCATTAGGTATGCAAGCTTGGGATTTTAAATTAAATAACGAACCTAGTAGTCTAGAAGTAGTAGACCTAGACGGCGATGCTGTTCCAGAAATAATCACAGCTTGCACCATAGGTGATGTTCAGAGCGCTTTGTATATTTTCAAATATGACACAGCAAAGAAAAGTTTCTCAGCCATAAACTTTGGTTATATTGGTTACGACGGTATGGAACGTGACTTCATGGTTAGTGATGTTCCTGCCGACAACGGCGATAATATGGTTTTTGAAAATAAAACCAAAATTAGATGCCTTGGCAAAATATATACTCCTAATGGTCCAAAGCTTGGTTACTATTTCTTTGAATTAAAAGATGGTAAGTTTATGACAGGAGAACCAATTTCTGCTGATGAAGATAACAATCCGGCATCCCCAGTAAAAGAAGTTATACCTGTTGATAAACCTATAAATAGCCCAGATAATAATCATCAGCAAAATAATAATACTACTGATGATGACAGTGGTGGCATAGGCTAATAAAAAGCACAAAAAAAATACCCTTTCATTAGAAAGGGTATTTTTTTATCTGAAAAATCATTTTATGTTTTAGGCAATTAGTATATAACCATATTTTACTACCTCTAACTGCCTAAAAAACTTCTTAAAAATTAAATAGATTTAACTTCTTTAAGCAATTCACTCATAACTTCTCCAGCCTTACCCTGCAAGAAATGAGTTGTTGTGCCATAAGTAAGAGCACTATGACTAATATTAATTTCTATTACCTTAGCACCATTTTGACGTGCAATCTGAGGGATTATACAAGCAGGCATAACTTCCCCTGTAGTTCCAACTACGATAACAACATCAGATTCTGTTGCTTCTTTCATTGACATTCTATAAGCTTTTTCAGGTATTCCTTCACCGTAAAAAACAAAATCTGGTTTAATCTTTCCGCCACATTTTGGGCATTTAGGAGGCATTTCATCAAAAGAAAAAGTCGAAGCAGTAAATCTTTCACCACAGCGTAGACAAAGTAATGTGCTTGCAGTTCCATGAAATTCATAAACAACTTTACTTCCTGCATCCTGATGAAGATTATCTATATTTTGCGTAATGATAGCCTTCAAAAGCCCCATTTTTTCTAATTCAGCTAATGCTAAATGAGCAGGATTAGGCTTTGCTTGACCAAAAAAGTCATAAAATATTTTCTTTATATCTTTCCAGGAATCTTCATAATGAGCTTGGAAATAGCTAATTTCTATAAATGTAGGATCAATAGTATTCCAAAGTCCATCAGGACCTCTAAATGGAGGGATACCGCTTTCAACGGAAATCCCAGCACCAGTAAAAGCTGTAAGATGTTTAGAATTCTTAATTAATTGAGCAGCTTCTTTTAATAGCTTAGTATCCATTACAAATCTCCTTTAGATATAAATTTTAAAACCCAAAACCTTAGTTTCAGAACATATACACTAAAAGACTATCTAATATTATAGATAATCACTTAGTCTTAAGAACAAAACGACCGTCCCAATTATCTTCTGGGGGTGATTGTTTAAAATGTTCACATCTATCAATATACACCTTTGAAGGCGCATCATCTGGAACAAGTTTTAGCACTTCATTAAATAATGATATAGCATTTTCCCACTCTCTGGCAAGATACTTATCTATTCCTTGTTGATATATTTTTCCTGCTTTTTCTTTCCAAACTTCATTTTCTTCATTAAGCCAGCCTCTGACTTCATAAACAAGAACAGGTTCATTTTTACCTTTAACAGCAAGAAAATCTAAGAATCTTATGCTGAAAAGATA